>BJFP01000122.1 GCA_014189875.1 Verrucomicrobiota bacterium
TCGGTCGCGAAGGACTGGGCCTCCTGCCTCATGCGAAAGGCGTGCCTAATCGCTGGCTCATCCCTTTTCCCCACTGGCAGCGCTATCGCGACATGTCCACGGAGACGCCGTACATGTATGACACCCCCCGGCTCTGGCATCCCTATCGCCAGAGCAAGCTGAAGGGCGACGTGCCGGTCTTTGGGCAGGACATCTTCTTCAATCTTACGGCCAAGAACTTCTCCCTTTTTGAAATGCGCAAGCTGCCCGTGCCCAGCGGAGTCAGCACGGCGTTCCCGAACAGCGCGGAGTTCTTCGGGCGCGGGGATCAGATGACTTATTCGAACGACGCGTCCATTGCCTTCGACTTGTTCAAGGGTGAGACGGCGTTCAAGCCGGTGCAGTGGCTCATCCGGGTGAATGCCGTCTATAACGCAAACTGGACGCGCGTCCGGGAAAGCAACCTGCTGTTCCCGCTTGGCTCGCAGTATCCATCCAACTATGTGCCAAACACGGCGGCAATCGGAGCCATCCCTGCCAGTCCGACCGGTGTGAATGTGCAATCAGGGAACCCCGGGAGATTCACGACAACGGTCAATCCCGCCGATTTCTACAACTATATTGCACCACAGCTTCAGCCATTGGCCGGTGCGAGGCCGCTGGTTCAGGTGGATCCAAACACGGGCCGTGTGCCGCCAGGAACCAGCCTCCCGGCGCCAGTGGCTGGCGGGGATCTCAGCGGGATGCGCTACACGACGCGCTTCCGCGATCACTTTGCGTTGCAGGAGGCCTTTGTCGAACTTCACATCGGGGACGTTTCGGAAAACTACGATTTCATCTCCTCCCGAATCGGAACCCAGCCGTTCATCTCGGATTTCCGCGGTTTCATCTTTGCGGACACGAACCTTGGCGTGCGGATATTCGGTAACCATGACAACAACCGGACCCAGTACAACTTCGCATATTTCAATATGCGGGAGAAGCACACTTATTCGGGACTCAACACGCTTGCTTCGCGCGACCAGCATGTCTTCATCGCAAACGCCTTCCGGCAGGACTTCGGTTTCAAGGGATACACAGCACAGGCGAGCCTGCATCTGAATCTGGATCGCGGAGGCGTCCACTACGATCGGAACGGATTCCTCACGCGTCCGCAGATCCTGGGCACCGTGCCGGATGCAAGCCCGGTCAGCATCGCGGACAATGGCCTTCGCAAGCATGATGTGAAGTCATTCTACCTCGGATGGACGGGCGACGGTCACATCGGACGCTGGAACCTGACCCATGCGTTCTATCAGGTGTTCGGCGAGGATGAGTTCAATTCGCTAGCGGGAAAGCGGGTGGACATCAATGCGCAGATGGCGGCGTTGGAGGTCAGCTATGATCGCGACTGGTTCCGTCTGAAGCTATCGGGGTTCTATGCCAGCGGCGACTCGCGGCCGACCGACCGCACGGGACACGGGTTCGATACGATTCTGGACAATCCGTCGTTTGTCGGCGGCCCGTTTAGCTGGTATGTCCACGAGGGCATCAACCTGCCTGGCACCGGGATGAATCTCAAGCAAGCTGACTCGCTGGTGATGAATCTCAGGAGCAGCAAGATTGAGGGGCAGTCTAATTTCGTAAATCCGGGCGCGCTGATCCTCGGGTTCGGTTTGGACATGGATGTCACTCCAAAGCTGAAGGCGTTTACGAATGTGAACTACATCTGGATGGTGGAACCAGCCTCAATCAAGGCGGCGCTCCAGACCGACAGGATTCGCAATGACCTCGGTCTCGATGCCAGCTTCGGCTTCAAATACCGCCCTTTTCTGACGGACAATATTATCGTCTCCTTGGGCATGGGCTTTTTCTTTCCGGGCGGTGGTTATCGTGACATGTATCGGAGCAACACCATGCCGGTTCCCGGCTTCGGCCCGCAGAGTGATTCAGTGAAGCCGGACAGCATGCTCTACAACGCATTTTTCACCGTCAGTCTCGTGTATTGATATGGCGACTTTTTCAAACTGGAAGCAACTCTGCGCCACTCGTTTTGCCTCGGAGTTTCAAGCGAGGCGTCCTTAATGAACCGCCGATTAGGCCATATCCTTTGCTTTGCGTCTTTGATCGCCGCAGTGGTCGGTCTTTGCGTCGTGCGCGCTCAGGATGGATTCGGGCCGCCGACTTCGGTCTCACCGAAGCCTGCGCTGCAGCAACTGCCCGATGCCGACAGCAAACCATTGCCAAGCATCCCGGCACCCCCAGAATTGGGGAGCGGACTGGGGCCGAGGACTTCAGCACCCGGAACGCTGCCGCTGCCATCTGGCAATGACGCCTACCATCGCGGGGCGACTGCGCATGGCGGACTGTTTGGAACCGGACTCGGGCCGACGCTTTCTGTCCATCCTAAGAGCCCGTCCGGGAAAAGGCCGACGCGAAACTGGATTGATCAGACGCCCGGTGAAGCGAGCAGGAAGAGTGCGGGTTGCGTGGAGTGCCACAAGACCACCGACGCACACACGATGCATACATCGCCAAACGTGGTGCTCGGATGCACGGATTGCCACGGCGGAAACCCTGCGCGTGGCCTCTTAATCACGCAGGCCCATGTGCAGCCGAAGAACCCGGAGTTTTGGACGACCTCCGCGAATCCTTCTAACTCAACGGCGTTGCTAAATCACGAGTCCCCGGAATTCATCCAGTTTGTGAACCCCGGCGACCTTCGGGCTGCAAAAAAAGCGTGCGGCCTTTGTCACGCCGACATTGTCGAGAGGGCGGGGAACTCGATGATGAACCACGGCGCGATGTTATGGAACGCCGCGGCCTATAACAATGGTTCCATTGACATCAAGAACCCCATCGTCGGGCAGGGTTACGGAGCCGACGGCATCCCGCTCCAGTTGAAGAATCCATTCAAGCCGACGGCCGAACAGACGCGGCTGTCCGGCATACTGGAGACGCTCTATCCGCTGCCGAGATTCAATTTAAGCCAGCCCGGCAACATTTTCCGCATTTTTGAAAAGGGCGGATTTGATGCCCTGTCACTCGGTGTGCCGACTCCTGATGAGCCTCCCGGCAAGCCGGAACGCCGCTTGTCTGCACGCGGCCTTGGGACGCTGAACAGAACCGACCCCATTTTTCTCGGCGCGCAAAAAACGCGACTCCATGATCCGCTTCTCGGCTTCCTAGGTTCCAACGATCATCCGGGTGACTATCGCTCCAGCGGTTGCAGCGCGTGCCACGTCGTCTATGCGAATGATCGTTCGCCGAGCAATTCGGGTTGGTGGCACGCCTACGGCAACCAAGGGCTGAGTTTCTCGAAAGACCCGACGATTTCAAAGCGCGAGCGGGGACATCCTGTGAAGCATGAGTTCACCCGTTCGATTCCAAGTTCACAGTGCATGAATTGTCACATGCACCAGGGCAACCTCTTCGTGAATCCATATCTCGGTTACGTCTGGTGGGATCAGGAGACGGATGCCGAATTCATGTATCCCAAGAAGCAGCACGATCCGACCGACGAGGAACTCGTGCGATCCACCGTGGCGAATCCCGAGGCTGCCGCGGCCCGCGGCCTGTGGGGCAAACTTGATTTTCTGGAGAAGGTCGCGGAATTGAATCCGAAGCTGAAGCACACTCAGTTTGCGGATTATCACGGTCATGGATGGGTGTTCCGCGCGGTGTTCAAGCAGGATAAGAAGGGCAACCGGCTGGATCGCGACGACAACATCATCGCACATCGTGATTTCAAGCGCGCGGTGCATCTGAAGGATATCCATCTCGAAAAGGGGATGCAGTGTGCGGACTGTCACTTTGAGACGGACGTGCATGGCAATGGCCTTCTCTATGGCGAGCCGCGGAATGCCACGACGATCATGTGTGTGGATTGCCACGGAACCATCCAGGCGCGACCGACCCTGATCACGACGGGGGCAGGGGGTGAGACTGACCCGGCGGATCGCACCAAGATCAAGCCCGTGGATCTTTCCAAGACGATTACTCCGTGGAAGCCGCGATTTGAGTGGGAGGATGTCGCGGATTCGAAAACGGGGGAACCAATGAAGGACAGTCAGGGCCGTCCGGTGCGCCGCCTTTTCCAGAACTCAACCATGTCGCGCGATGCGCGCTGGGAGATTCCGCAGACTGTGGACGTCATTGACCCGACGAACACGCTGAAGCGCTATAATCCGAAGGCCGCCCACGCGAAGACCGTCCAGCGCGACGGCGAGACTTGGGGCGACGTGCCGCTGACAGGCGCGCAGTGCAAGGCAACGCTCGCGCATGATAACCGGAGCATGGATTGCCAGGTCTGCCATACCTCGTGGGCGACGAGCTGTTTCGGCTGCCATCTTTCGATGAAGGCCAACCAGCGTGTGCCGCTGAACAAGTATGAGGGCACTCTTGACCGCAATTTCACGACTTATAACCCGCAGGTCGTTCGGGACGATGTGTTCATGCTTGGCATTGATGGCACGGTGAAGAAGAACCGGCTGGCGGTGATCCGATCGTCGAGTGCGGTGGTCGTCAGTTCGCAGAACCAGAACCGGAACTGGCTCTATTCGCAGCAGCAGACCGTGAGCGGCGACGGATACAGCGGGCAGGCGTTTAATCCGCACTTTCCGCACACGACCAGCGGAGCGGGCACGACGAAAAATTGCACGGACTGCCATCTTTCCAAGACCAAGGACAACAATGCGTGGATTACGCAACTGCTTGGATTTGGCACCGGGACGGTCAATTTCTTTGGCCGCTATGCGTGGGTCGGTGGCGAGAAGGCGTTGCACGGAATCGTATGGACTGAGGCGGATGAGCCTCAGTCGGTGATTGGCAGTTCCATGCACAAGAATGCCTATCCGCGAAACTTTGCGGAGCACCTTGCCCGCGACCGGAAGCTGGCCACGGGCTATGAACACCACGCACGGGAAATCAATGATCTGACTTTGCGCGGCGAGTATCTTTATACGGCAAACGGGCCGGGTGGGTTCGAGGTGTTTGACGTGGCGAACATTGATCAGAAGGATTTCAGCGAACGCATTGTATCATCGCCGGTTTCGCCGCTAGGGCAGCGGACTTATGTTCGCACGCCGTTTGCGACCTCGGTCGCGCTGCCGAGCACGTTGCTGAACGATCCGATGCGGATTCAGAACAAGGAGAACGAGGAGCAGCCGATTCCGGCGTGGTATGGCTATGCGTTTGTCAGCGACCGCAAGCTGGGGCTTGTGGTTTGTGACGTGCGGACTTTGCTCGATGGCAATCCGCAGAATAACTTCATCAAGAAGACCGCGGAATTTAATCCGGATGGCCGCCTCACCGGGGCGGAATACTGTGTGTGTGCGGGACACAGGGTCTATGTCTGCACGCCGCGCGGATTGGCTGTGGTGGATGTCGGGAATCCGGAGCAGCCGCGATTGGTCGGGGAGCTGACGGGGCAATTCCTGAAGAATCCACGCTCCATTGCAGTTCAGTTCCTTTACGCGTTTGTCACAGACGACGAGGGGATGAAGGTGATCAGCCTCGCCGATCCGGAGCATCCGCGGGCGGTGCCGGGGGCTGTGGTGCGCCTGCGTCATGCGCATAAGCTCTATGTGGCGCGCACCTATGCCTATGTCGCCGATGGGGCGGACGGGCTTGCTATCATAGACATTGAGAACCCGGAGAGGCCGAAGCTCGATCAGATGTTCAATGCGGACGGCAAGCTGAATGACGCACATGCCGTGCAGATTGGTTCCGTAGCAGCTTCGATGTATGCGCTTGTCGCGGATGGGAAGAATGGCCTGCGGGTTGTGCAACTTATCTCGCCTGATACGGTTGAGGGGGCGGCGGGATTCAGCCCGCGTCCTGTGCCGAGGCTCATCGCGACTTATCCGACGAAGGAGCCGATGCTTGCGGTTTCGAGGGGGCTGGATCGCGACCGGGTGACGGATGAGACGGACGGGCAGACGGTCGTGTTTGGCCGTCGCGGTTCGCGGCCTTTGCATCTCGATGAGATGCAGCCGTTCCTCCGCCATGCAGATGGAACGTTGTATCGTGTCGAGGATGTTGCGGTGAAGGATGGCAAGCTGACCACCAAGGCCGGGCGGGTGCTCACGCCGACGAGTCCTGCGGAAGGGGTGGTGTCGAAGGCCGGCACTGGCGGCGAGAATGGGGATTTTGCGAAGAAGCCTAAGCTTGCGGCGCCGGCGCCGACGCCGCTGTTGCGGGATTGAACGAACGCGCTTGGCCGCGTGGCGCTTTGTGCGTATCCGTTCGCACCATGAATCCGCTCCTCCTGCGCACGCTCGCCATTTTTCTCGGTTCCTCGCTCGGATCGCACGCCGCCGACTGGCCGGAATTTCTCGGCCCGAACCGCGACGGCACTTCGCCGGAGACGGGCCTGCTGGAACGTTTTCCTGAGGGCGGGCCGCGCGTCGTGTGGCAGAAGGACACGGGCATCGGCTACGCAACGCCGAGTGTGCGCGACGGTGTGCTCGTGCTGCACCACCGCGTTGGCGGCGAGGAAATCGTGGAGGCGATGGACGCCGCAACCGGCGCGACGAAGTGGCTGCACAAATACCCGACCCGCTACCAGGATCCTTTCGGCTACAACAACGGACCGCGCTGCGCGCCGCTGCTCACCGCGGAGAAATGCTTCACGCTCGGCGCGGAGGGCGTGCTCGTGTGTCTCGACGTGAAGACCGGCAAGCCCGTGTGGTCGCGCGCGACGCAGAAAGATTTCGAGGTGCCCGAGGCGTTCTTTGGCGTCGGCAGTTCGCCTGTGCTGGAGGATGGGAAGCTGATCGTGCAAGTCGGCGGACAGCCGGATTCGAGCATCGTTGCATTCGATTCCGCGACGGGAAGGACGCTCTGGCAGAACGGCGGCGCGAAGACTTGGGACGGCGCGCCGATGCACGCGTGGCCCGGCGAGCCCTTCGTGAAATGGGACGTGGGGCATCCTGCATTTCAAAAGGCGGCGAGCTACTGCACGCCGGTGCTCGCGACGATCCACGGACGCCGCCAAGTGCTCACCGTCACTCGACAGGGCCTCATCTCGCTCGATCCCGCGACGGGCGCGCACAACTTTTCATTTTGGTTCCGCTCGCCGCGCGAGGAGACCGTGAACGCGATGACCCCAGTGGTGAGCGGCGATCTCATCTTGATCTCCTCCGCCTACTACCGCTCAGGCTCGGTGCTGCTACGAGTTCGGCCCGATGGAAAAGGTGTGGACGAAGTGTGGCGTTCGCTCGCGCTGGAGATGCACTGGTCGCAGCCGAATCTTGTCGCGGGGCACCTCTTCGGATTCAGCGGGCGCAATGAACCCGATGCGGTTCTCCGCTGCGTGGAATTTGCGACCGGCACGGTAAAATGGGAGCGCAACGAGCGCTGGCCGAATGCGAGCCACTCCAAGCTGCGTCCCGGCGAGGCGCCGCCGAATGTCTTTGGCCGCGGCTCGACGATTTTTGCGGACGGAAAACTTTTTGCACTCGGCGAGGCGGGGCTGCTCGGCCTGTTCAAACCGAATGCGCAAAAGATCGAGGAGGTCTCACGCTGGCAGGTGCCCGGTCTCACGTATCCGTGCTGGGGCGCGCCGGTGCTCTCGGGCAAACGGCTTTATCTGCGCAGCGAGAGCAAGCTCATCTGCCTCGACATCGCGGCGGCAAAGTGAACGGGGCGGCCAACTGAGACATTCGTGAAGGCCGGGATCACTCGGATGAAAGAAGAATTTCGCCACGGATTTCACGGATGGCACGGATGGTTGTCAGCGCGAAACTCTTTCGTCGGTGGCGTCCGTGAAATCCGTGGATTCTCCTCTGTTTGTTCCGCGGGATTTTGCAGAGGTGTCAATCTGTCGGCCCCACATTCACTTGGCACTCCTGCGCGGCTCGGCTAATCCGTGCAGCGATGAAACTCCTCGGCTTTCTCCTCCTCCTGCTCGCGTGCGCGCGTGCGGATGATGACGTGCTGCGCGTGTCGTCATTTGCAACGGTGCTCACGGAGATCGCGCGGGAGGTCGGTGGCGACAAAGTGAAAGTGACGGGGCATGTGAAACCCGGTGTGGATCCGCATGAATTCAGCCCGCGGCCCGCGGACATGGAGACCGTCGCATCGTCGGAACTCATCCTTGTTTCATCGCGCCGCATCGAGGGCTACGTGGAAAAATTGCGTCAAGCGGCGGGCGGAAAATCTGTGCTGATTGAGGTCGGCGCACAGCTTCCGGGCGCGGCGAACGACCCGCACTGGTGGCACAGCATCGGGAACATCACGCGTGCGACTCGCATCGTGCGCGATGAACTGATCCGCCAGCGACCAGCGGCGCGTGAATTCTTTTCCGCGAACGCGGAGGCGTACACCGGGCGGCTCGGCAAGCTGGAGAAATGGGTGAAGGCTAAAGTCGCGGAGCTGCCGCGCGACCGGCGCAAGCTGGTGACAAACCACGACTCGTTCGGCGGTTTCGCGAAGGAGTTTGGCTTTGAAGTCTATCCCGTCGCGGGCCTCACGAAGAACGATCAGCCGGGTGGCAGGAAGGTCGCGGAAATCATCGGTGTGATCCGCGCGCAGGGCGTGAAGGCGATTTTTTCCGAGGACACCGAGAATCCGAAAGTGATCGGGCACATCACCCGCGAGACGGGCGTGAAGCTCGGCGGCAGTCTGCTATCCGACGGGCTCGGTGCGAAGCCAAACGACACGGTGGAGGCGATGTTCCGCCACAACGTGACAACCATCGTGGAGGCGCTGAAATAGATGCGCGGCTCGCCGATCCTGCGCGCACTTGTTGCGTTCCTCGCATTGCTTGCGCTCGCGCCGCTGCTGTGGCGCACGACGCATCCCGTGGCATCCGGGCGTGGCGTGGTCGCGCAACCGACACCTCAGCCGGTGAAAAGCGCGACGGTTGAGTGCCGCGTGAACTTTTCCATCGCAGCGACGCGAGTGGCGATCCAGCACCTCGGCAAGGACGTGTGGAGCCAGGACTCGCCTGCGATCGCGGAAAATTTTTCCGGGAAAATTCCATGGCCGAAGGAGGGCGTGGATTTGCATGTGAGCGTCGCGTGGCCTGCGGGCACGCGGAACGCCGCGATGCGCGTGCGACTCACTGCGCCCGACGGAACGGAACACGACCGCACCGTGTGGGGCGATGGGGATGCCGATGAAGTGCTCACTTTCAAATGAAGCACGATCACGGGCTCAGAATTGCAGACCTCACGGTGAGCTACCGGCGGATTCCGGCGCTGCATCACATCGGCTTCGAGGTGGGCTGCGGCCAGTGCGTCGGCCTGCTCGGGCCGAACGGCGCGGGCAAGACGACGCTGCTGAAAACGCTCGCCGGGCTGCTCGGACGCGAGACCGGCACGATTCATTTCCACGGACGCGAGGTGCGCGGCGCGACGCCCGACATCGCCTACCTGCCGCAGCGCGGGCAGATTGACTGGGACTTCCCGACGACCGTGCGCGGCCTCGTGGAGATGGGCCGCTACCTGCGCCTCGGCTGGTGGAAAAAGTACGGCGCGACAGACGATGCGGCGGTGAATGCGGCCATCGCTGCAATGAGTCTTGAGCCGTTGCAGGAACGGCAAATCAGCGCCCTCAGCGGTGGGCAGCAGCAGCGCGCCTTTCTCGCGCGTGCGCTCGCGCAGGAGGCGCATGTGCTCTTGCTTGATGAGCCGTTCGCCGGCCTCGACAAGCCAAACCAGGACACGCTGCGCACGACATTCCGCACGTTGCGTCAGGGCGGGAAGCTGTTGCTCGTCTCGCACCACGATCTCGCGACGGTGCCGGTGATTTTTGATCAAGTCGTGCTGCTGAACGGCGAGCTGATTGCAGCGGGGCCGACGGCACAGGCATTCACCGAGGACAACATCCAGCGCGCCTACACGACGAGGGTCTTCGCGGGCGTGGATCAGGGACACGCGGTATGAAACGCCCAACACCCAACGCCCAACACCCAACGTCCAAAGGAAGAGACGCTGCGTCACCTGATGCCGTGCGATTCACGCGCAAAGAGCGCGAGTCATCGGACGTTGGACGGTTTTTCTTCCCATGAATTTCCTTCACGATCTCTGGAGCCACGAATTCATGCGGCGCGCGCTCGTCGGCGGCGCGCTCATCGGATTTACGAACGGCTTTCTCGGCACATTCATTGTCCTGCGCCGCATGTCGCTGATGGCCGACGCGCTCAGCCACTCGATGCTGCCGGGCCTTGCGCTCGGCCTGCTCGTCGCGGGCGGCCTCAGTGCGTCGGGGCTTTTCCTCGGCGGAATCACCGCGGCATTTCTCGTCGCGCTCGGTGCGATGCTGCTCGCGCGGACTTCGCGCCTGAAGGAGGACGCTTCGCTCGCGATCCTCTACACGGTCGCATTCAGCGCGGGGGTGGTGCTGCTTCAGTTTGTGCCCACGCCCGTGGATCTGAAGCATTGGCTCTTCGGCGACATCCTCGGCATCGGCGATGCGGATCTGTGGATCGCATACGGCGTGACGCTCGCTGTCGTGCCCGGCCTGCTGCTCGTGCTGCGCCCGCTCGTGCTCACGCTTTTCGATCCGATGGTCGCGCGCAGCCAGGGCGTGAAAGTGGATGCGCTGCATGTGCTGCTGATCGCGGCGAGCGTGCTGGCGATGATCAGCAGCGCGCAGGCGGTGGGCGTGATTCTCATGCTCGGCCTGCTCGTCGCGCCAGCCGCGACGCTCTATCTGCTCACGGATAATTTCAGCACGATGCTGTGGGGTGGCGCCGCGCTCGGCACCGCCGGTTCCGTGCTCGGACTTGTGCTGTCATACCGTTTTGAAAAAGTGCCGAGCGGCGCAGCCATCGTGCTCGTGCTTGGCGTGTGCTTCCTCGCCGCGTGGGCATTTGGCCCGCGCTACGGCCTGCTCGCGCGGCTGCGCAAGCGCAGGCATTTCCATGAGGAATCGCTCTCGCGATGGGAGCACGGGCGGGAGCACAAGCACTGAGCGGGAGTATTTGGAATGATACGAATTTCACTGTCAGCCTGCGGCGATGGCAGATGCTGGATGCTGGATACCCGTCGCTCGTGCAGACTTCCACGGTCGTCGAGCATTCTGCATCGAGGTTTACTTTCGGGCGGTCTCACTGTGTAGCTCGCATAATCCCAAAAGGCGATTTCATTCGAGCCGGGCAACGCCCCGTGGATCGCCAGAGCATCTAACATTGATTGCCCTCAACGTCGGCGCTCACAGTTCCAGAGTCGTCGCTTACCACGTCACCGCCATCCACATTTTTGACGCGCTCGCCCTGCCTCGCGGGCGCGCCCTGCGATCAGGGATTCTGGGGATTCTGGACTCTGAGGAATCTTAGGAGGTTGTCGTACAGAAAGACCTGTCCGTTGGG
>BJFP01000123.1 GCA_014189875.1 Verrucomicrobiota bacterium
CTCCGCGGAAGACGGAGGCCGTAGAAAGCGAGGACGCTGTGAACACTTACACCGAAGCGCACTCGGAAGTGTCGAAATCAAAGGGCGGATCGAGGAACAACTTAAGAGGCGGAACCAAGGTGACGAAAGTCCTCGGATACGCAGTGCAGGCGTTCATCGGGAACAAGCTGGAAGCGGAGCAATACAGCGAGCAGAGCTACAAGAAGGTCGTCGGCGAGAGCACCCCGGGCCTGTCGCAGCAGCCCGCGGAGAAAAAGAAGGTGCCGCCGAAGAAATCGCCGAAGAAAAAATAGGGCGCACCCGGCTTCCGCATCTGAACCTTTCCGCGAAATCCGCCGCGCGGAAAACCCGCTCGCATTATCCCTCTTCGTGCGTAGAGTCCGCGCCCGATGCCGCTCGATCTCAAGAACCTCATCACCACACGCCTCGGCGAAAACTATCAGCTCCACGAGCAGCACCTGAATTCCACGCTGGTCTCGGTGCAGCGCATCATCGGCTTTGACCACGTCTATGCGCAGGCGCGCGGCTGCTACCTCTACGACCTCGACGGGCACGACTACCTCGATTTTCTCAGCGGCTACAGCGTCTTCAATATCGGGCGCAACCATCCCGCCGTGCAGCAGGCTGTGCGCGACGTGCTGGAGATGGACTTGCCGAACATGGTGCAGATGGATTGCTCGCTGCTCAGCGGCCTGCTCGCCGAGGCACTGCTGAAAAAATTGCCGTCGCACCTGAACGCGATCTTCTTCTGCAACTCGGGCACCGAGGCGATGGAGGGCGCGATCAAATTTGCGCGCGCCGCGACGGGCCGCACGGGGCTCGTATCCATCCAGAAGGCATTCCACGGCCTGACGAACGGCTCGCTTTCGGTGATGGGCGACGTGCATTTTCAGGAAGGCTTCGGCCCACTGCTGGAGAACTGCTCGCGCATCGCGATGGGCGACTTCGCCGCGTTGAAGGCGAAGCTCGAAAAGCGCGACATTGCCGCGTTCATCATCGAGCCCGTGCAGGGCAAGGGCGTGCAATTTCCGAAGGACGACTTTTACCTGAAGGCGCAGAAACTCTGCCGCGACACGGGCACGCTTTTCATCTGCGACGAAGTGCAGACGGGCCTCGGTCGCACGGGGCGCTGGTGGGGGTTTGAAAATTGGAACCTCGAGCCGGACATCATCACCGTCGCGAAATCGCTGAGCGGCGGCTACGTGCCGTGCGCGGCGATCGTCGCGCGGCGCGAGGTGTATCAGAAAACTTTCAGCCGGCTGGATCGCTGCGTGGTGCATTCGTCCACCTTTGGTCGCAATAACCTCGCGATGGCATGTGGCCTCGCGACGCTGCAAGTCATCGAGGACGAAAATCTCGTGGAGCAGGCGCGCGTGAATGGTGAGGAGCTGCGCCGCCGTCTCGACGCGCTGAAGGAAAAGCATTCGCTGATCAAGGAAGTGCGCGGCCTCGGCATGATGATCGCGATCGAATTCCACCAGCCGAAGGAGTTCACCGCGAAGATGGGCTGGAAGCTCCTGCACATGGTGGAATCCGAGCTGTTCGCGCAGATGATCGTCACCACGCTTTTTCGGAAGCACCGTATCCTCACGCAGATCGCCGGGCACGGCATGGACGTGCTGAAAATCCTCCCGCCGCTCATCACGGGCGAAAAGGAAATCGCGCGTTTCGTGACCGCGCTCGACTCGGTGCTTGCGGAGTGCCGCAAGTTCCCCGGCCCGATCTGGGATTTCGGCTCGCAGCTCGTGAAGCACTCGCTGCGCCGGAAGTCACCGAAGGTCACCGCAGCGGCGAAGGCGTAGCGCGGGCAATCCTGCCCGCAGCTTGTTGCTCGGTATGTTTGCGTGGAGCGGGGCGGCTGTTCTGGGGACAGGAGTGTCCGCGTTACGCGAGCCTCCCGCCTCCCGCGACACGCGACAAATTTTTTACAAACTCCGCACCGCGGCCTGACACGGCGCGCCCTGCCGCGCATAGTGTGAGGTGCAACGATGAAGAAAAACGTCTGGATATTCCTGTTGGCAGTGCTGCTCCCGAGCGTGGTGCTCGGCTGGCTCGCTTTGCGCAGCGCGGAGGAGCAGCAGATCGTCTTCGAGCGCAGGACGGCGGAACTTTACCAGAAGGAGACCGACTCGCTCGCGGTGACTGTGCGCGACACGGTGGACGCGGAGCGGCGCGCGTTCGGTGAGACGGTGCACCGGCTTCTTGCGAAGGGCGACGCGGAGGCGCTTGCGCGTGATTTCACCAACACGCTCGCGGATGCGTGGGAGGTGAAGGCGGTGGGCTTTGCGATCAACCGCGACGGCAAGCTTGCGTCGCCGTCGGTCGCATCGGCATCGAAGCAGCCGGAACTTCAGCGGTTTCTCCTCAGGAACGGCGGCTTCCTCACGAGCACAGCGCCGGCGATTGTTTACAACTGGGCCGGCGATAACAACACGTCGCGGGTCGCAAAAAATGACTACGGAAAAAACCGCGCGCTCGCGAACCAAGGCGCCGGAAATGCGTACGCGAACGCATCGAACGCCGCGCCCGCGGGCGGCTACGCGGCGAAGGACGCCGTGCAGAATGCGGACGGCAAGGCGGGAGGAAACGATGTCGTCATCCTCGCCAAGCAGGGCACCGGATTCGGCAACAGCACGCTGAATTTTCCGGGCGCACCGAACGATCTCAGCGGACTCGCGGGACTGGAGCAGATCAAGTCGCAGGCTCCGCTGAACATCGCTCCGACACCCGTGCTGACGGGGAGCCAGACGCTCGTGCTCAACGGCGCGGCGCAAAACATGGGCCAGGTTCCTGCAAACGGGAGCACGTTTGATTTCAGCGGCCTGATGTCCGCACCGGCATCGCAGACTGTGACCGGCACCCTGAACGGAATCATACCGGCGGGCACTGCTCCGAACAGCACGACGGCGCTGAATTTTCCTTCGCAAAAATCCGATGAGCTTCAACGGAAGGAAATCGCGCCTCCAGCCTCCGCACCGATGCCCGCGGTGAATCCGGAAATTCTCGCGCAGGCTCCGCGCGCTTCGGCACCGGCTCCGCGCGGAGCGCCCACCGCAGCCCGTGCGCCGATGGATGCGCCCGAAGCGAAACTCGCGGAGAAGGACACGACGGGCGCCGGCGTGGCTCCGGGCGGGAAAGCCGGCGACTTTGCGCGCGATACCGCGGCGCTGAAGATGAAGTCGGTTCAGCCGGGCGTGGGCGATGAGGTGGCGAAAAAATCTGCGCCGTCAAAGAACGAGCATCCACTCCAAGACGCGCCTGAGCCGACCGCTACGGCTCCCGCAGCCTCCGCGAAAACCCGCGAACGCGAGGATCGTCAGAGCCCGCCGAAGACCGGACTTTCACGCCCGCAGCCGGAGCCGCCGGGCGCGGACAAGAAGCCCGATGTGCCCGCGACCGCAGCCGCGACCGCCGGCGCTGAAGCACCACCTTCGATGTCTGCACAGTCCGCGACGGCTCCCGCCCGTCGCCTTGTCGAAACGCAGGCGCAAATTTTTCCCGCGGCAAAATCGCAGGCTGCCGCAGCCAAGCCCGCGGCATCGCGTTCGCTCCGCAATGCCGACGCAGCGCAAGGCGCGCGGTTCGCGGACGACATGCCTTCCGAATCCTCGCAGGTGACGAAAAACGCCAGCGCTCTCAACCTCGCGAACAACATGACGCGCCAGGTGGAGCCGCAGCAGATGCTCGGGCAGCAGAGCGCCGCGGTGTCCTCGATCATCCCGGAGACGGCGGAATTTCGCAGCCTCACCGAGGAGGGCGACGAAGGGCTGGTCGCGCGTTTCGTGCAGGACAAGCTGAACCTGATCTATTGGGTGCGCCCGCCCGAAGCGCCGGAGATGGTCTTCGGATGCCTCGTCGAAGCCGCGCATGTTCCCGACCTTTGGAAAGACGTGCTCGAGCGGCATTCCGCATCGTCGCGCGGGACGCTCGAGCCCAAGCCGGAATTTGTCCTCGCGCTGCTCGACGACCGCGGCAGGCCCGTCGCGACCCAGCCCGCGGATGCACCCGCGCGCGACTGGAAGAGGCCCTTCGTCGCGAGTGAAATCGGCGAGGCGTTGCCGCATTGGGAAGCTGCGCTCTACCTCGCGAGCCCGACGGCGCTGGCGGAAAGTGCGCGCGGCCTGTGGCGCACGCTCGCATTCACCATCGCGGGCGCGGTGGCGCTCATCGCATTCGGCGGATGGCTCGTCGTCGCGGATGCGCGCAGGCAGCTCGCGCTCGCGCAGCAGAAGACGGACTTCGTCTCGAACGTGTCGCACGAGCTGAAGACGCCGCTCACGAGCATCCGCATGTTCGCGGAGCTGATGCACGACCGCCCGCAGCCCGCGGAAAAGCAGAACCAGTATTTGCGCATCATCACCGTCGAGGCGGAACGCCTCACGCGGCTGATCAACAACGTGCTCGATTTTGCAAAGATGGGCCGCAAGCAAAAGCGGCTCGATCTGAAGCCGATCGATCTGCACGAGCTCGCCGCGCGCGTGTGGGAGAGCCAGGAGATGCACCTGCGGGACGCGGGCTTCACCACGCGATGGGAGGCCGCGCCGGGGCCGTATCCCGTGCTCGGCGACGACGATTCGCTCGCGCAGGTGCTCGTGAACCTGCTCTCGAACGCGGAAAAATATTCGAATGGAAACAAGGAGGTGGAGCTTCACACCTGGCTCGACGACGGCTGGGTGAATATTTCCGTCCTCGACCGCGGCATGGGCGTCCCCGACGGCGACGAGAAGAAAATCTTCGAGGCATTTTACCGCGCACACGACTCGCTCGCCAGCGGCATCCAGGGCAGCGGGCTCGGCCTTACGCTCGCACAGCGCATCGCGCGCGAGCACGGCGGCGAGATCCGGCACGAGCACCGCGAGGGCGGCGGGAGCAGGTTCACGCTGCGCATTCCGCTCTCGAAACCGGCCGAGTCTTAATCCTAATTTTAACCCTAATCTTACTCTCCTCGTGCTCACTCCGTTCCGCTCTTCGCTCCGGGATTAAGATTATGATTAGGATGAAGAGCTGAAAGAACACGCCACATGAAAAAACACATCCTGATCGTCGAGGACGACGCACACATCCGGCTCGGGCTGTGCGAGGCGTTGCGCGCGGAGGGCTACGAGGTCACGGACTCCAGCTCGGGCACCGAGGCGCTGCCGCTTTTCAAGCAGCGCAAGCCCGACCTCGTCGTGCTCGACATCATGCTGCCCGGCAAAAGCGGCTACGACATCTGCCGCGAGATCCGCGCGACGAAGAGCCGCGTGCCCATCCTCATGCTCAGCGCGAAAGGGCAGGAGGTGGACAAGGTCGTCGGCCTCGAACTCGGCGCGGATGACTACGTGACGAAACCCTTTTCACTCCGCGAACTCCTCGCGCGCGTCCAGGCGCTGCTGCGGCGCTCGGACTTCGCGGCAGAGCCTGCGGGCGACATGCCGGATGAGATCAAATTTGGCAAAGTGCGCATCGAGACGAAGGCTCTGCGCGGTGTGCGGGGGAAGGAAAAATTCGAGCTGACGCCGCGCGAGCTGAGCGTGCTCGCGCTGCTTTTCCGCGAGCGCGGAAATGCCGTCTCGCGCGACAAAATCCTGAACGAAGTCTGGGGCATCGAATACTACGGCACGACGCGCACGCTCGATCAGCTCGTCGTGAAGCTGCGGCAGAAAATCGAGGAAGAGCCCGGCGAGCCGGAGCATCTGCTCACCGTCCACGGCCTCGGCTACCGGCTGGACGCATAGCCGCGATTGTGAAAGTGCGGCGGCAAAAGTTTCATTGCGGCACTGGCTTTGCGGATTAGCTTCGCGGACTTCAAATGCTCAACGAGGACAGCATCCAATACGCCATCGAGAACACGCACGTGACCGTGGCTCCCCAGAGCCGCATTGAGACGTTTGGGACGACGGTGTTCCGCTTTTTTCTCGTCACCGAACTCATGGACACCGCGGGCCAGGTGCGCGTGCGCGACGGGCGGCTCCATGCGGAGCGCCCGGCGATCATCACGCCGGACCATTTTCACCGGATGCTCGACGAGGGCTTCGGCGAGAAGGCGGGAAAGTTCGTGGAGTGGATGCGCGAGAACGCCGCCGAGATGGCCGTGCTGCGCTACGGGTTTCAGTTTCGCAAGACGGACATGCAGGAGTCCATCGTGCATGATTCCGTGGAGGCGGTGCTGGATAGGCTGCGCATCAAGGTGGATCACGCGGAGGATCCGCTGAGCACGGTGATCCACGGCGTGGACGAGGGCTGGGAGGTGTGCCTGCTGAAATTTGCCACGGACATGATCCAGCGCTCCGCCGCGGGCAATGTGAACGAATGGCGCAAGCGCGGGCTGCTGTGACTGGGAGCGCAGAAAGCCGGGATGAAACGCAGAGACGCAGAGACGCGGAGCAGAGCATGCGGTGACGAAGGCAACGAGGATGTGGTGCTGGCGAAGCTGTGCGTGAGAAGGTTTATTTCAGCGGGCAAGAACGTGATTTTCATCTCTGCGTCTCTGCGTCTCTGCGTTGAACGAATTGCATCGGAAGAACTCGGGCACGACGGCCGCGCATGATCCTCCGCATCTTCGTCGTCCTCGTCCTCGCGTCCGCCGTTTTTGGCGCGTGCTGGTTTGCGGTTCACGAGATGTACGTGAAGCCCGGGCAGCAGCTCCGCACGGACAAGGCGCTGCCGCCGCCGACCCCCCCGCCGGATCCGAGCCTCGCGGATTTTGAAAAGTGCGTGCAGACGCACCTCGGCGGCGACCGGGCTGCAAGCCGCTCGGGCATCGAGATCTTCCTGCGCGAGTTCCCCATGTCCACGAAGCGCGATGCCGTCCTCGACATGCTCGGCGAGATCAATTCCGCGGAGTTTTTCGCGGTGAAGCCGGACGCGGATAACACCTACATCGTCCGCAGCGGCGACGCGCTCGGCACCGTCGCGCGGCGGACGAAAGTCTCCGTCGAGCTGCTCACTTACCTGAACAAGATTGACGCGAAATACCTCCACCCGAACCAGCGCCTCATTGCGCCGCAGACGGCGTTCCGGCTCGTCATCCAGCAGCGCAAGCAGCGCGTCGTGCTCTACAATGGGGACAAATTTTTCCGCCAGTATCCCGTCGCGGAATGGCCCGGCGGACCGCGCGCGCCCGTCCGCCCGAAGCACGCCGGCAAGGTCACGGAGAAGCGCGCGTTCGACAGCACCGGCAGCATCGCGCCTGCCCAGTTCCGCTACTTTGGCGCGTATCACATGATCCTGATCAGCATCCCCGGCCATTCGTTGCACACGCAGCCCGCGGATCCGAAGGCCGAGGTGGTGCGCCCGCCCGGCGGCGGCATCGGCCTCGCGCCTCAGCACATGGATGAAATCGCGATCTTGCTTCCATCCGGCGCGCCCGTGAGCATGGAGTGACGCATGAATCAGCAGTTGAGAGTTGAAGGTTGAGAGTTGAGAGGCCAAAGCGACAGCATTCCTCGCCTGCGGAGTTGAATGGCCGTCCGCCGGCCCGTAATTTCAACTTCAGTCCTCCGACCTCGCGCAAGCCGTGCCAGCACGCTGGGCGATTTTTCCTCTCAACTCTCAACCCTCAACTCTCAACTCCAAATGAATTCACAGCCGCTTGATTTTGAAAAGCCCATCGTGGAGCTGGAGCAGAAGCTCGGCGAACTCCGCGGGCACAGCCGCGAGAATAACGTGAACCTCGACCCCGAGGTGCGGCGCATGGAGTCGAAGATTGAGGAGATGAAAAAGAGCGTCTATTCGAACCTCACCGCGTGGCAGCGCGTGCAGATCGCGCGGCACACGGCACGCCCGTACACGCTCGACTACTTCCAGCTTTCGTTCTCCGACTTCGTCGAGCTGCACGGCGACCGCCGCTTCGCCGATGACGCCTCGATGCCCGGCGGCCTCGCCACGATCGGCAAGCATCGCTGCGCCGTCGCCGGCCAGCAGAAGGGCCGCGACACGAAGGAGAACATCCACCGCAATTTCGGCTGCGCAAACCCCGAGGGCTACCGCAAGGCGATGCGCCTCATGCGCATGGCGGAAAAATTCAGGATGCCCTTCGTGTCGCTCATTGACACTCCCGGCGCGTATCCCGGGATCGGCGCCGAGGAGCGGCACATCGCGGAGGCCATCGCCGCGAACATCCGTGACATGATGACCCTGCGCACGCCCACCGTCGCCGTCGTCATCGGCGAAGGCGGCAGTGGCGGCGCGCTCGGCATCGGCGTGAGCGACCGCGTGCTCATGTTGGAAAATGCGTACTACTCCGTGATCAGCCCCGAGGGCTGCGCCGCCATTTTGTGGAAGCACCGCAAGCACGCACCCGAGGCCGCCGAGGCGCTGAAGCTCACCGCGAAGGATCTGAAGGAACTCAAGCTCGTGGACGACGTGATCCCCGAGCCGCTCGGCGGAGCGCACCAGAATCAGGAGGCCGCGATCACGAACCTCCGCGACGCCATCATCCGGCACCTCGGCGAGCTGGTGAAAATCCCGATGGATCAGCTCCTCGAACAGCGCTACGAAAAATTCCGCCGCATGGGATTCTTCGCCGGCGAATGACATAACGCGGACAATCCTGTCCGCGGACTCTGCGCGCGAACCGGGCCCCGCATGCCACGCAATTTCTCCCTCGTCACCGTCGCATCCGGCGCAGTCAGCCTGCGTTCGCTGGAGCACGGCGAGACGTTTCATCCCGTCGTCGGCCCGATGGCCGAGGCGCGCGCATTGCACGTCGCCGGGTCGCGCATCGTGGAGCGGGCAGGGGAATGTGCGCGCCCTTTTGTGATCTGGGATGTCGGCCTCGGCGCAGCGGCAAATGCCGTCGCCGTGATCGAGGCGCTGTCCGAAGCGCGCTGCCCTGCGCATGTCGAACTTCACAGCTTCGACTGCACCGCCGCGCCGCTCACCTTCGCACTGGGCCATGCCGATGAGCTTGGCTACCTCGCGCCATGGCGCGAAGCAGTCGTGCAACTTCTCGCCTCGGGCCGCGCGGCCGCAGGCAATGTGGACTGGCATTTTCACCGCTGCGACTTCCGCGAATTCGTCTGCGCTCCGCGCGCCGGTGTGCCGCTGCCGGATGCGATCCTCTACGATCCCTATTCGCCGGAATCGAACCGCAGCATGTGGACGCTGGAGCACTTCACACGGCTGCGTGAGCGCCTCGATCCTGCGAGGCCGTGCACGCTCACGAACTACAGCCGTTCCACCTCCATCCGCGTCACGCTCATGCTCGCGGGCTTTCACGTCGGCCTCGGCGGTGCGACCGGGGAAAAGGATCAGACCACGGTGGCTGCGACGCACCGCGATCTCCTCGCGCATCCGCTCGGCGCGGAATGGCTCGGCCGCGTCGCGCGCTCCACGCGCGGCGCCCCGTTGCGCGAGAGCCGCACCCCCGGCCCGGTTTCCAGCGAGGATCTCGCGGCGCTGCGCGCGAGAATCTGAGCGCGGATAAACATGGATGCTAAGGGCGGGAGCCCGCCGGTGCGGGAACCGGAGGCGTGCATTCCGAAGAGACGCCGCTCAGTTCGCCGTGCCATCACGGCTTCTCCTCCGCAACCTCAACGATCCCATTCCCATGATCCGAATCCCTGGACAACCCGGCCGAGACCTCTGCGATCCCCACCTCGGCATCACGCGGCGCGACTTGCTGCGCGTCGGCGGCAGTGCGCTGATGGGCCTCACGCTCGGCTCCGTCTTTTCGCTGCAAGCAAAGGCGAAGGCCGCGGCTGCGGTCACGCCCACGAATTTCGGCAAGGGCTTCGGCAAGGCGAAGCAAATCGTGATGATCTACCTGCAGGGCGGGCCGTCGCATCTCGACATGTGAGACCCGAAGGAAAATCTGCCGGACAAAATCCGCAGCCCCTTCAAGAGCACCCCGACGCGCATCCCGGGCGTGCATTTCACCAAGGTGCTGCCAGAGATGGCAAAGCTGAACGACAAGTTCTCGATGATCTGCTCGATGAGCTACACGCCGAACGGGCGGCGTGCAGCACCTCGATGATTCAGGATGGGCGTCCGAATGTGGAATCATTCGCAAGCAGTGGTCGTGCGATAGCGCACGCTGAAGCGTCGGAGTACTTTACGCGCTGCGCCGTCGGTAGCCGGGTCTTGCCAGTCCCGGAATTCCCCCGGCAAACAACTGCCGGGTCTGGAAAGCCCCGGCTACCGACGGAAAGATTCCTCTCCACTGCGCGGCGACATTCGTGCAGTGGAAAGGGTCATGCTCGGTCGCCTCACCCTCCGCCACTTTCGCTGCTTCGAGCAGTTTGAGGCGGAGTTTGCACCGGGGACGAATTTCATCGTGGGGCCGAATGCGCGCGGGAAGACTTCGCTGCTCGAGGCCGCGTGCATCCTGCTCCGTCTGCAATCGCCGCGCATCACGCAGCTCGCGCGCGTGGTGCAGCACGCGCGGCGCGGCTTCGTGACGGATGGATTTCACGGCGCGCGGCATCTGCAGTTTTACTTCGGCACGGAGCGCAAGAAGCTCGCGCTCGACAGCGTGGAGCAGACGAATGCGAAGGAGTGGCTGCAAATCGCGCGCGTCGTGTGGTTCGGAAATGATGACATCGAGCTCGTGCGCGGTTCGGCAGAGAAAAGGCGGCGCTTCCTCGATTTCACAGCCATGCAGCGCGACGCGGGCTACCGCTCGGAACTGCGCGCATTCGAGCATGCGCTGCGTTCGCGGAATCATCTGCTCAAGCAGCCGTCGCAGCGGTGGAGGGAGATCGCGGCGTTCGACCGGCCGCTGATCGAGCATGGCAACTACGTGAGCGCGGCGCGGGGAAAATTGATCGCGGATTTGCAGGCCGAGTCCGCCGCGGCGCACCACGCGATCAGCGGCGCACGCGAATCGCTGCGTCCCGAATACGCACCGGGCGACGGCGGAGACTTCGCCGCGACGCTCTCAGCCGCGCAGCGGGAGGATGCGCGCCTGCGGCAGACGACCACCGGGCCGCACCGCGATGATGTGCATTTTTTCCTGAACGATCTCAGCGCGGACGACGCAAGCGAGGGCCAGCAGCGCACGCTCGTGCTGGCCCTGAAGCTCGGCTCGGCACGGCTGCTCACGCGGCATTTCGGTACTCCGCCGTTGCTGCTGCTGGACGACATCTTCGGCGAACTCGATCCGCAGCGCCGCAATGCGTTGCTCGCCGCGTTGCCCGCGGATTCGCAGCGCATCATCACGACGACGCACCTCGACTGGATGCCGGACGCCGGCGACGCGCGCGTGCTCCGGCTCGGGTAGCGCGTGTCACGCACTTTGAAGG
>BJFP01000124.1 GCA_014189875.1 Verrucomicrobiota bacterium
GGTACGAATCACCGGATCGTTTGCGCAAAGCAAATGTGCCCCGGAGGCGGCGCCGGGAATCACGCGATTTCCGCCGCCGCCTCCCGAGCGGTTTAACTTTTGACGGTGATCCGGTGGCTTGCGCCACTGGCTAAAATGGCCGTGGGAGGATGAGGATCTCTCGACTGCTTCACGCGTGATCATCGGCGGACTGACGCCGGGTAAGGTGGTCTGGGCGCGCGCCTGCGCAAACGGTACCGCCGGCGCCAGTGAATGGACCGCGCCGACTACTGCGATGGCGGTCTGATCCGAAGGAGAACTGAAAGTAGCCACAATCAAGAGCGCGCCGGTGAAATCCCGGCGCGCCTTTTTTGCGCCATTCCAATCGGACTCGGATCTCCAGAGGGGGTTGTCTCGGCTACGCGTGCATCACCTGGCCGCCGTCAATGTTGATCGTCTGGCCGGTGATGTTCTGTGCGTGATCCGAGGCGAGGAAGACGGCCATCGCGGCGAACTCCGCGGGCGTCTGCCAGCGGCCGAGTGGGGAGACCTTGCGGATTTTTTCCGCGGCCCATGTCTCGTAGTCCTGCCGTTCGGAGGGCGGGAGATTTGCGTGGCCTGCCTGCCACACGGATTGGTTCAGGTCGGTCTTCACCATGCCCGGTGAGAGTGCGTTCACGCGGATGCCGTGCGGCGCGAGATCCTTTGCGGCGCATTGCGTGAAGTTGATCAGGCCGGCCTTTGCCGCGCTGTACGGCGGGTCGGTCTGCGATCCGTTTTGCCCGGCGACGGAGACGAGGAAAAGCATCGAGCCGCGGCCGCGTGCGATGAGCTTCGGCGCGAAGGCGTGCGCGACATTCACCGCGCCGATGAGATTGATCTCCAGCACGCGCGCCCAGTCGGCGGGATCGAGGTTCCAAAATGGAAATCCAAATTTCCCCGAGCCCGCGCCGATGGAGAAGATGACGTGATCCACCGCGCCGACGCGATCGGCGAACGCGCAGACCTCATCGTAGCGCGTGACGTCGCCGGTGGTACTTGTCTGGCCTGCCGACGGAGCACCGGCTGCGCGATCAAATCCGTGAACACGGCAACCCTCAGCGAGAAAACCTTCCGCGATGGCGCGGCCGATTCCGTTCGCCGCGCCGAACACGGCGACCCCCTGATCTTCGAGATTCAATTTCATGCCGCACTATGTCGTGGCCAGCGCGCCGCGAGGAAGCGGTTTTCCCGCGGTGCCGGGCCGGATACCACGTCCATCAAAAAGCGGACAAACTGTGCGCGGCTTTGGAACGTAGTCCACGGCTTTAGCCGGCAATTGCGGTCGGTCGCGGTACCGGCTAAAGTCGCGGACTACTTTTCAAGGTCGCTCCGCGGGCATCTGCCATCGCTCGCTCCACCCGGGAGCCGCCGTGGGACGCCGACGTGATTTCCATGCGTCGGCCCGGACGCTTGCGCATGGTGATCTAATGCGCTTCGCTTTGGAAGATTTCCAACACTGAAGCCTTGGACTCCACTATTCTCCCAGCAATGCCCCTCTGCGTCCGTCGTAGCTTTCCTGTGCTCTGTGTGATGTTCGTTGCGTTTGCCGCACGCGCGGCGCACGCGGCTCCGAAGTCGGACGCGACTTTTTATGAGAGCAAGGTGCGGCCGATTTTGGAGGACCACTGCTTCGACTGCCACGGGGAGGACAAGCAGAAGAACAAGCTGCGGCTGGACTCGGCAGTGGGGATTTTGCGCGGTGGTGAATCGGGGGAACCGTTGCTGGTGCGCGGGGTGAGCGCGGAGAGTTACATCATCAAGCGCGTGACCTCTGCGAATGCAAAGGAGGTCATGCCGCCGAAGGGGGAACGCCTGACAGCCGAGCAGGTGGCGACGCTGCGGGCGTGGATCGATGCGGGCGCGAAGATGCCGGGGGAGGAAGCTGCGGCGGCTTCGTTGCGGCTTAAGACGGAACACTGGTCGTTTCAACCGGTGAAGCGGCCGGCGGTCACGAAGACCGGCGGCGAGATCGATGAACTGGTGCTGGCGAAACTCCGCGAGAAGGGGCTCGCCCCCTCGCCATCGGCGGACCGGGCGACGTTGATTCGCAGGGTGTATCTCGTCATGCACGGGATGCCGCCGACGCCGATGGAAACGGCTGATTTTGTAAATGACACGCGGACCGATGCGTATGCGCGGCTGATGGACCGGGTGCTGGCGAGTCCGCGCTACGGCGAGCGCTGGGCGCGGCACTGGATGGATGTCGTGCGGTATGCGGATACGAACGGCTTCGAGACGAATCGCGAGCGCAAGTCGGCTTACCATTACCGCGACTACATCATCGCGTCGCTGAACTCGGACAAGCCGTATGACCGGTTCATCAAGGAACAAATCGCGGGCGACGCGCTCGGCGTCGATGCGGCGACGGGGTTCCTCGTCGCGGGGCCGCACGACATCGTGAAAAGCCCGGACATCAATCTCACGCTGATGCAGCGGCAGGACGAACTTGCCGACATGGTGAACACGACGGGCACTGCGTTCCTCGGCCTCACGATGGGCTGCGCGCGCTGCCACAATCACAAGTTCGATCCGATTTTGCAGAAGGACTACTACGCGATGCAGGCGGTTTTCGCGGGCGTGAATCACGGGGAGCGCGCGCTGCGGGAAAAAACGGCTGCGGCTGCGGGGAAAGAACTCGCGTCGCTGAAGTCGGACGAGACGGCGAAGAATGCGCAACTGGACGCCCTCCGCAAAAAAGCAGCAGCGGCGGGAAATGCGACGGCGCCGACCGCTCCGGGGAAGCTGCGACCGCCGGTGAATGCTCGGCTGAATGAAGAGACCTTCCCGCCGACGGAGGCGGTGGCTGTGAAATTCACCATCCTCGCGACGAACAACGCGGAGCCGTGCATCGACGAACTGGAAATTTACGACGCCAGCGGGCGGAATGTCGCCTTGGCTGGGGGAGGCGCGATCGCGAGCGCCTCGGGCACGCTGCCGGGACACGCGATTCACAAGCTGGAGCACATCAACGACGGCAAAACTGGAAACGAGCACAGTTGGATTTCCAACACGATGGGCCAGGGCTGGGTGCAGATTGGTTTCCCCGCAAAGGCCCGCATCCAGCGTATCGTGTGGAGCCGCGATCGCGACGTGCGCTTCGCGGACCGTGTTCCCACGCAGTATCGGATCGAGGTCGCTGCGGAGTCTGGAAAATGGACAACGGTCGCCAGCTCGGAGGACCGTCAGCCATTCAACGCCAAGGGTGATCCGGGCGACTTTTTCGCAAAGCTCCCGGCATCCGAGGCCGCCGCTGCGCGGCAACTGCAAGCGGATCTCGCCGCGTTGAAAACGCGAATCGACAAGTTTTCCGAGAACGCGTGGGTGGGAAACTTTTCCTCCGCGCCGGAGAGAACATATCGCCTTTACCGTGGGGAGCCGATGCAGAAGCGCGAAGTCGTCGCGCCCGATGCGCTCACGGTCACGGGCACGCTCGGCCTCGCGGTGGACGAGCCCGACCAGCAGCGTCGCGTGCGGCTCGCGGACTGGATCGCCAGTCCGCAAAACCCGCTGACCGCGCGCGTGCTCGTGAACCGGCTGTGGCACTACACATTCGGCAACGGCATCGTGGATACGCCCAGCGACTTCGGCGCAAACGGCAGCCGCCCGACGCATCCCGAATTGCTCAACTGGCTCGCCGATGAATTTGTGAAGGGCGGCTGGTCCATCAAGCACATCCAGCGGCTCATCCTGATGTCCGCGACATTCCGGCAATCCTCCGCTCCGCGCGCGGATGCCGCGGCTCTGGATGCCGATGGCCGCCTGCTGTGGCGCTATACGCCGCGCCGGCTGGAAGCGGAGGCCATTCGCGACAGCATGCTCGCCGTATCAGGCGCGCTCGATTTGAAAATGGGCGGCCCCGGTTTCTACCTCATGGATGTCGTGACGGAGAACGTGATGCATTACTTCCCGAAGGAAAAATACACGCCCGCCGAATACCGCCGCATGGTGTATCTCTTCCGCATTCGCGCCGCGCAGGACGGCGTGTTCGGCTCGTTCGACTGCCCGGATGGAGGCTCCGTGATGGCGAAGCGCAGCCGCTCGAACACGCCGCTCCAAGCGCTGAATCTTTTCAACAGCAGCTTCATCACGCAGCAGTCCGACCTCCTCGCGAAGCGCCTGCGCACCGAGGCCGGCGAAGCGCCCGATGCGCAGGCTGCGCTCGCATTCCGGCTCTTCTACGCGCGCCCGCCGGATGCCTACGAGCAGCGCAACTCCGCGGAAATGATCCGCGCCCACGGCCTCCAGTCCTTCGCCCGCGCGCTCTACAACACGAGCGAGTTTCTCTTCGTCTTCTGAAGGATGGGAAACGAAGCGAGACTTGCTAGCCTTACTTCTCCGCCTTACTTTTAGCATCATGACCGCCACCATTACCGCCAAAGGTCAGATCACCATTCCGCTGCGGCTCCGGCAGCGGCTGCACCTGAATGTAGGGGACCAGATTGAATTCGATGAAACCGCGCCAGTGCTCACGGCCCGTCGCGTGGTGAATCGCAACGAGTGGGAGAAGGCATTCGGCGAATGGAAGAACGCCGCAGGGAAATCTTTGAAAGGCCATCCTTGGGAGAAGCAGCCCTCGTCCGCCATCGTGGACGACCTGCGCGGAGGGAAAGCCGAACCGCAACGAAAGCAACGCGGTAAATGATCACCGCGCTGGATTCGTCGGTGCTGTGGGCAATCATCCGTCGCGAACCGGATCACGAGCGATGGATGGCGATCCTCATCGAGGCTGCATCGGAAGGGTCGCTCGTCATCAGCCCGGTGGCGTTTGCAGAACTCGCGCCGTCCACTTCGGACGCAGGCGAGTTGGTTGATTTTCTGGCGAGGCTCGCCATCGCTTACGAACCGATTTCACCTGCGGCGGCGTATCTCGCGGGGCAGACATTCAAGCGATACCGCAAGGCGGGCGGCCCGAGGGAGCATCTCGTGCCGGATTTCATCATCGCAGCCCACGCGCAGACCCACGCCAACCGTCTCGCCGCGATCGATCGCGGGTATCTCAGACGATGGTTTCCGAGCCTCCGGCTTCTGCAGCTTTCGTCAAAAGGTTCTTAACTCAGATGCATCCCTTCCTCAATCGCCGCAATTTCCTCGCGCATACCGCCACCGGGCTCGGCGGCATCGCGCTCGCGCATCTGCTCGGCCAGGAGCGCGCTCTTGGTGCATCCGGACCGATTCGCCCGCAGATCAATCCAGCCAATCCGAATGCCCCACGACCGACGCACTTCCCGGCGCGGGCGAAGCGCGTGCTCATGATTTTCTGCTCGGGCGCGGTGAGCCAGGTGGACACGTTTGACTACAAGCCCGAGCTCATCAAACGCCACGGCCAGCCGATGCCCGGTGCCGAGGGGTTGGTCACCTTCCAAGGCGCGCAGGGGAACCTGAACAAGAGCCCGTGGGAATTCCGTCCGCGCGGGCAGAGCGGCAAGATGGTCTCCGATCTCGTCCCGCATCTCGGGGCGCTCGCCGACGAGATGTGCTTCATCCATTCGCTCACGGGAAAGACGAACACGCACGGCCCCGGTGAAAACTTCATGGCGACTGGCTTCACGCTCGACGGTTTCCCCAGCATGGGCGCGTGGACCACCTACGCGCTCGGCAGCGAAAGTGACACGCTGCCTGCGTACGTGGCCATCCCGGACCCGCGCGGCGCGCCGCAATCCGCCGGGAATTTCTGGGGCCCCGGCTTCCTGCCTGCGGCCTTCCAGGGCACCGACTTCAACGCCACGCAGCCGCTGCGCAACCTTTCGCGGCCATCTGAATTTTCACCCGCGACCGATCGCGCCACGCGCGAATTCATCGCCACGCTGAACCGGCATCACCTCGAGCGCTTCCCCGGCGACTCGGAACTCGCCGCGCGCATCTCCAGCTACGAACTCGCCGCACGCATGCAGCTCTCGGTCCCGGAAGTCGCCGATATTTCCTCGGAGCCCGCGCACATTTTGAAAATGTACGGCGCCGACCAATCGGGCAATCCCGTGAGCGATCTCAAGGCCGCCTACGCGCGCAACTGCATCCTCGCGCGGCGGCTCGTGGAAAAGGGCGTGCGCTTCGTGCAACTCTTCAACGGCGCGTATCAGACCGGCGGCGAGGGCGTGAGCAATTGGGACGGCCACAAGTCGCTCCAGCCGCAATACGTGAAGCACGGCGAAGTCATGGACCAGCCCACCGCCGCGCTCCTCGCCGACCTCAAGCAGCGCGGCCTGCTCGCGGACACGCTCGTCGTATGGTGCACGGAATTCGGCCGCATGCCCACCTTCCAAAAAGGCGCGAGCGGCCGCGACCACAACCCGAACGGCTTCACCGCATGGCTCGCTGGCGCGGGCGTGAAAAAGGGATCCAGCTTCGGCGCGACCGATGAATTCGGCTACAAGGCCGTCGAGAACGTCGCCACCGTCTATGACTTCCACGCGACGATCCTCGACATCCTCGGCCTCAACCACGAGCGCCTGTCCTTCTACCACAACGGCATCGAGCGCCGGCTCACGGATGTGCATGGTCACGTGATCAAGGACATGCTCGCGTGAGAAGGTGCGCGTTTCGAGAATGAGCGGGATTGACGCGATGGCTGCAAAGGCGGCGAAGTATTCCGCCACGCATGCACATCCACGCGTATTCAATTTATGACCTCGAAGAAACCACTCGTCGGAATCATTGACTGGGCGAAGTCGCCGCTGGGCGATCCCGAATCGGCTGCGGAGCGCGCGGTGATCGGTGACGCTGCGGAAGTGCGGCGGTTCCTGTGTTCGAGCGATGCGGATTTTTCGGACGAGATCTGCGGTGCGGATGCGTTGATCGTGTGGCACAACACGCCGATCACCGCCGCGGGCATCGCGCGGCTGCGGAATTGCCGCGCGCTCATCCGCAACGGCGTGGGCTTTGATTCCGTGGACATCGCCGCTGCGCGCGAGCGGGGCATCGCAGTTTGCAATGTGCCGGACTACGGCACCGAGGAAGTCGCGGATCACGCCATCGCGCTCACGATGGCGCTGTGCCGTCAGCTTTTTCCGCTGGACCAGGAGGCGAAAGCGCTTGGCTGGATCATCCGCGTGGAGCCGAATCTGCGGCGGTTGCGCGAGCTGACGTTTGGCGTCGTGGGGCTCGGACGCATCGGCACGGCGACTGCGCTGCGCGCGAAGGCGCTCGGGTTCAAGGTGGTCTTCCACGATCCATATCTGCCGAATGGCGCGGACAAGGCCGTGGGTCTCTCGCGTGTGCGCACGCTCGATGAACTGCTCGCGAAAGCAGATGTGCTGTCGCTGCATTGCCCGCTTACCGACGAGACGCGGCACCTGATCGGGGAGCGCGAATTGGGACTGATGAAACGGGACGCGTTTGTCGTGAATACGGCACGCGGCGCAGTGATTAAGAAGACCGCAATTTTGGACGCATTGCGCGAAGGACGCATCGCCGGTGCCGGTCTCGATGTGGTGGAAGACGAGCCTCTGAAAACCGCGGAGGAGGCGTCCGCGCCGAATCTCATCGTGACGTGCCACGCGGCGTTTTGCAGTGTCGAATCGAAGCTGGAGATGCGCGCGACCTCCGCTCGCATCGCGCTTGCGGCGGTGCGCGGCGAGCGACTGGAGAATGTCGTGAACAATGTGACCTGAACTTCAAACCGAATCCCCCGATTCATGAATCCCATCATCCCCGAACGTCCCGTTTCGTTTTTGAAAATCAACAATGCCGCGCAGCATCGAATCTGTGTGGCAGCCGCGGCGTTATCCTGCGTTGCGGTGTTCTGGTGATTCGCAAGCGCGGCAAAAATTCCGTCGTGCTAAATTCGCGGCGCAAGAAGGCCGCGCTCTACGACGTGAACCGCGGCATGGCCTACGTCGAGCAGGTCGAGGGTGAGAAGGGCCGGCTCGGCCATTGCAAGGACGGTGCGCACATCATCTTCCGCGATCTGAATCTCGACGGCATCCGTCACCTCATCGTCCGCGCCGGTTGCCTCGACACGAAGGGCGCGAAGCTCGAACTGCGAAAGGATTCGCCGGACGGAGCGCTACTCGCGATCGGGCTCGCGAGTTCTTGCAGCGACCTCACGCTGCCTGGTGCGTGGGGCGCGTGCATGGATGTCGGCGGCAGGCACACGTGCGTTCTGTCGTTCACCACAGGGTCATCTGCGCGGATGGGACGCGGAAGTGTTCTGCGCTAAGGCCGCGTGCGCCGATGTCGAGCGACTCGTCGTGCGGCGCGAAGCCGGCGCGGCGTGAACTGACTTCGTAAAATTGCCGCAGTTGTTCCGCCGCCGAGCCGGTGCCGGACATGCGTTCGCCGAATTTTCCGCGATGCAGTTCGCCGCTGCGGAATTCACGGATGCGGCCGAGGATTTTTTCCTTCTGGCCGGGGACGTGGCGCGCGAGCCATTCGGTGAAAATCGGCTCCACCGAGAGGGGCAGGCGCACGACGGTGTAGTGTGCGCTCACTGCGCCCGCTTCGCGCGCGGCGGCGAGGAGTGCGGGGATTTCGTGGTCGTTCAGGCCGGGGATGATCGGCGCGGTGAGCACGGAGACGGGGACTCCGGCGGCGGTGAGTTCGCGGATCGCGGCGAGCCTGCGCGACGGCGTGCTGGCGCGGGGTTCGAGTGTTTTTACGAGGGTGGCGTCGAGCGTGGTGAGGGAGATCGCGACGCTGGCGGCGTGGAATTTTGCGAGTTCGCCGAGCAGGTCGGCGTCTCGGGTGATGAGGTGATTTTTTGTGATCAGCACGACGGGGTTGCGGAATTCCGCGAAGACTTCGAGGCAGCGCCGCGTGATCTGCATTCGCCGCTCGACGGGCTGGTACACGTCGGTGATGCCGCTCATGGCGACGGTCTGCGGCTCCCAGCTTTTTTTCGAGAGTGCCTCGCGCAGCAGATCGGGCGCGCGTTCTTTCACGAGGATGCGGCTCTCGAATTCAATGCCTGCGCTGAAGCCGAGATACTCATGATACGGCCGCGCAAAGCAGTGCTCGCAGCCGCGGTAGGGCGAGCAGCCGACGCGGAACGGGATGCTTTACAGAGAAGGCTTGACCCTGCTGCCAATATGCTGCCAATTAGAGGCATGAAGACTCCCGACCGCAAACCCGCAGCAAAGCAGACATGGCCTTACATTCGCTTCAGTGAGCGCGAACAAAAATGGGTGGTGGACGCTCGCACGAAGGACGGAGGTTCCCGCCGCTTCTTCGCAAAGAAGATCGAGGCGGATTCGTTCGCATCGCAATGCCGGATCACCCGAGGGAACGAAGGCACCGGCGCATTCGGGAATGCAGACCTCGCCCAATTCGGAAAGAGCGTGCAAGACGCTATCGCGTTCTACCTCGCCCATCTTCGCCGGATGGAAAAATCCGTTTCAGTCACCGAGGCGATCACCGCATTGATCGACGCAAGAAAGAGAGGGTGGAGCGCACGCCACGCGAAAGGCATGGAATACTACTTGGGGCGGTTCGCCGTCGTCTTCGGGAAACGGCAGATCGGCGGGATCACGGGCGAGGAAATCAAAGCATGGCTTGACGGTCTGAACCTTTCAGATGGCAACCGCAATTCGATCATCCAGAGAATATCGCCGCTGTTCTCGTTTTCTCGCGGAAAGAAATGGTGCGCGGAAAATCCATTCACAGGCGGCAAGGACGCAGAGGTTCCCAAGGAAAAAGACCCGAGGAAAAGGGTTCGCGTTCTCAGCGTGGAGCAGACCGCGAGGTTGCTGGAATCAGCCAGCGATGAAACCTTGCCATTCTGGGCCATTGCCTGCTTCGCAGGACTCAGGCCGGAATCGGAAATCAAACGGTTGGACTGGCGGCAGATTGACCTTGATGAGAAGGTGATCGAGGTGGACTCCGACGAGGACGAGGACGAAACGAAAACCGGCAGGCGCACGGTGAAGATGCACGACAACCTTGTGCAATGGCTCAGACCCTACGCGAAGAAATCCGGCAGGATCATTGCAACCGCGAGCATCAGTCCGCTCTGGAAGAAACTCCGCGCCGACAAACGCAAGGCGGGATTCGGCACACCAGGCAGTGAAACGCCGCAGGAACGCAAGGCAGGGGTGAAGCTGCAACGGTGGACTCCCGACATCACCCGACACACCTACATTTCAAACTTGATCACCGAGTGCGGCGATATTGGCGTGGTCGCAACTCAGGCGGGGAACTCGCCGCAGATCATTCGGAAGCACTACCTCAGCCTTGTGAAGCCAGCCTCCGCCAGTGCGTTCTGGAACATTGCGCCACCTGCTACCGAGGGCGGGGAGAAGATCGTGCGGATGGCTTAGCGTCGGCTTCCGCCGCTTTGCGTCCCTAATTTGCCAAGTCGGAGTTTATTTTTACCTCTGAGGGAGGCTCTTTTTACGTGTTCCTGTTTTGACATGCCAACAGGGCATGACAAAGCCACAAAACCACGCCGCCGCATCCGCAACCCCGCCCCACGATCCGCTCGCCTTCATTGACTGGCGAACCCTCGCCGCTCGAATGGGCGTTCATCCGCGCACCATTCGGAAATGGACGCAGGAGGGAATGCCGAGTTACCCCCTTTCGCCAAGAATCACCCGTTACAAATGGCCCGAGGTGGAGGCGTGGCTCGCCGCCCGGCGCGAAGGAGGTGCGCTGTGAAGCGGCTCCTGACCATTCGCGGACTGTCCGACGCCATCGGCATTCCGCCCCGCTCGATCCGCTCGCTCTACCTCGCGAGGAAAATTCCGTTCATCAAGACAGGGCATCGCAGCATCTTTTTTGACGAAGACAAGGTGCGCGTCGCGCTGGATAAATTCGAGGTGCGCGCCGTCGTATGAGCACGCCAAACCTCACCGAATCGGAGTGCGTTCGACTCGCGGAATCACTCGACCCCGAGGCACAGGCCCGCGCAGCCGCTGAACGCGAGCAACAGGGCGCACAGCACCGCGCCGAGGCATTGCTACGCGAAACACCTCACCGCCGCGCCCTGCTGGCCCTCGACGGCGCGCTCGCCGAGGTGCAGCGCCTTGTCCGCGAAATCATGGAGGGCGCACGATGACCGCCACGACCCGCGAGCCGCTGACACTCGCCGAGGTGTGCGAAGTCTCCATTTACGATCTCCTGTAAACGGCGGTTGAAAAGTGCGGCGGGTGGCACTGAGTGGTGCGGCGGTCGAAAAGTGCGGCACCTCCAAATTAACCATGGAGGATGTTCACTGATATGCAGCAATGGGCCGAGATACGCCGCC
>BJFP01000125.1 GCA_014189875.1 Verrucomicrobiota bacterium
CATCCCGGACCGTCCCACGCTTGCGCGGGAGTTGCGCGCGTGGCAGCGCGACCGCAATCAATCCGCCACCAACATCCGCTGGCAGTTCACCACCGCAGACGCACGCACTAAACTCATCAAGCTTTACACATCAATGAACGAGTGACAGAGCACTAGCCTGGCTTGCGTCGGGTCTTTGGCCCTGTGTCCGCCGCCTCTGCTAAAATACACGACAGGGTCTGGCCGGGAATCTTCACCGCCGCGCTGCGAAAGATACTTTGACTATTCGCCGCAAACTTTCGTCAATGGCACTGAACACCCGCGGCCCGTCCGCCGGGAGAATTCAAAAAAACAACACACAACTCAGACAACCCAGATGAAACTCAAACACCTGTTCGCGCTGCTCGCAGCATTCGCCATCACCGTCCCCGCAATCGCCGAAGACGACACGCCGCTCGGCAAGGAGATGGATAAAATCAGCAAGGCGCTCAAGGCCGTGAACCGCGACCTCGCGGACGCCTCGAAGAAGGCCGACAACCTCAAGAAGATCGCCGATGCGAAGGAAGCCTGCGCCGCAGGAGCGAAGATGGATCCCGCGAAGACGAAGGAAGTTTCCGCCGGGGACAAGGCGAAGTTCCTCGAAGGCTACGAGGCCGCGATGGTGGAACTCGGCAAGGGTCTCGACTCGCTGAAGGCCGCAGTCGAAGGCGGCAAGGCTGACGAGGCCAAGGCGATCATCGAGAAGCTCAACGCCGCGAAGAAGGACGCCCACAGGAAGTACAAGGCGGACTAATTTCAGCCCACGGCTGAACGCCACAAGGATTCACGCAGAGGGGCGGCGCGCTGGTCGTGCCGCCCCTCTTGCATCCCCGCCCATCCCGCACACATTCCCCGCATGACGCGCAACGAACTGCTCGATCTCTATTTCATGGACGCACGGGCGAAGCTGATCGATCTCGCCGCGTTCCTCGACCGGGTGGACCGCGGCAGCGGCGATGCCGACTTCCGGCTGGCTGCGTTCCGCGACTCGATGAAGGAACTCGCCGGCGACCAGCCGACCCGCGCGAGGGACGTGCTGCTCTCGCTCAGCGATCCGACGAGCGAGCCGATCGAGAAATCGCCGGGCAAGGGTGCGGTGGGGGCGTGGAAGAAAGCTGAGGGTTGAGAGATGAGAGGCTGTCACTTTTCCACCATGATGCGCGCTCCGCGCGTGCGTTGATTTTTCCGCGCGCTGCACCTCACTTTCCAACTCTCAACCTTCAACTCTCAACTTTCGCCGATGCGCTACATCGAACCCCACGGGCACATGGTTTCGCGGACGACGGACGACTATCAGGCGATGGTCACCGCGGGCTGCATGGCGGTGTGCGAGCCGGCGTTTTGGGCGGGCTTCGATCGCAGCGGTGTGCAGGGATTTTACGATTATTTTTGCCAGCTCACGGACTACGAGCCGAAGCGCGCGGCGAAGTTCGGCCTGCCGCACTACGCGTGGCTGTGCATCAATCCCAAGGAGAGCGAGGACATGAAGCTCGCGGAGGAGGTGCTTTCGATCATCCCGGAATTTCTTGCGCGGCCAAACGTGCTTGGCATCGGTGAAATCGGGCTGAACAAAAACACGCGCAACGAGCTGAAAATCCTCGAGCGCCATGTGGATCTCGCGGCGAAGCACGGGCAGATGATTTTGGTCCACACGCCGCACCTCGAGGACAAGCTGAAGGGCACGCGGCTCATTCTCGATGTGATCAAGGCCGACAGCCGCATCGCGCCGGAGCGTGTGATCATTGACCACGTCGAGGAACACACCGCCGGCATGGTGCTCGATACCGGCATGTGGGCGGGCATGACGCTCTACCCGGAATCGAAATGCACGCCCGCCCGCGCGATTGATATTTTGGAAAATTACGGCACGGAACGCATCTGGATGAACAGCGCGTGCGACTGGGGAATCAGCGTGCCGCTCGCGGTGCCGCGGACGATTTTGGAAATGCGCAAACGCGGCTGGACCGAGGCGCAGGCGGACGCCGTGGCATTCGGAAACCCGCAGCGCTTCATGTCGCAAAACCCGCGCTTCCGCCTCTGATGCGCGGGCACTTGGCACTTGGCAGCGGCGACATGCGCGATACCTTTGCGGGAGTGATTCGCCGAGCTTTCCCAGCCGTTCTTTGCGTGTGCATTTCCGCCGTGTGTGCGGATGCACAGGATGCGCCGCGGCCGGCAGTCGTCGCCTACCCGAAGGCGACGAAGCCCGGCGTCCCGGCAGCCGCGCCGGCACTTGCACTCGCCCCGGCACCCACGCCTGCCCCGGCTTCCGTCGCGAAGCCCGCCGCGCCGGATCCCGGCCTGCAGCCGAGCTGGGAGACGCAGAAGCTTGCGCGAAATTACATCTTCGCGATCCCGCCGCCTCGCGGTCAGATCACGGACCGGAACGGCCTGCCGCTCGCGCAGTCGCGCATCGGGTACAATCTTGCGATTAATTTTCCAGTCCCGCCGCGGTTCAGCGAGGAGGAGGCTTCGCGCTTCATCGCCGAGCATGTGAGGCATGCGCAGGATCTCACCGGGCGCAAAATCACGGTCGATCCCGCGAAGGCGCTGAAGCAATACAAGGAGCGCGCCGTGTTGCCGATGGTGATCGCCCAGGATCTGAAGCCTGCGGAACTCGAGCGGCTCAAGCGCGGCCAAGCGCAGGCTCCGGGCCTCACGACCATCCCGGTCTATCTGCGCACGTATCCCCAGGGCGCGACCGCCGCGCATGTGCTCGGCTTCGTCGGGCGGCAGGGCGGATTTCCCAGCGGCGAGATCGAAAACAACGAGCTGCTCTGGCCCGAATTCGAGGGGCGCGACGGCATTGAAAAATCTTTCAACACGCAGCTCACGGGCAAGCTCGGCATGATGCAGGTTTCGTTCGATGCACGGGGCCAGAAGGCGACGGAAAAAGTCACACTGCCGCCGCGTCCGGGACAGAACGTCGTGATGTCGATCGACTTAAAAATCCAGCAGGTCGTCGAACGCGCGCTGCGCGCCGTCCCCGGCAAGCGTCCGTGCGCAATGGTCGTGATGGATCCGAAGACCGGCGAGATTCTCGCGATGGCGTCCGAACCGGCCTTCGATCCGAACATTTACATCCCGAGCGTGTCGCCCGAGGTCATGGACAAGCTCACGAAAGATCCGTTCAACCCGCTCTTCCCCCGCGCCTATCGCGCCGCATATCCGCCGGGATCGATTTTCAAAATCATCACCGGCCTCGCCGCGATGAACGACGGCTACGTGGACCCGGATGACACATTCGGGGGCGAGGCCTCCATCAAGATCGGCGGGACCACGTTCCGCAACTGGAAGCATTCCGACGTCGGCCCGCTCAATTTCCGCGAGGCACTCATCCAGTCGTGCAACACGTATTTTTACAAGATGGGCATCAAGTCCGGCTACCGTCCCATCCTCGACTACGGGAGCCGTCTCGGGCTCGGCACGAAGACGGGCATCCCCGTCAGTTCCGAGGAGCCGGGCAATCTGATGACGCTCGAATACATGCAGAAGCACCATGGCCGGGGCATCATGCCCGGCGACATCGCAAACATGAGCATCGGCCAGGGAGACACGCTCGTGACTCCCGTGCAGATGGCGTCTGCGATGTGCGCGATTGCAAATGGCGGCACCGTCTTCCAGCCGCGGCTCGTACTCCAGGTGCAGGATCTCGATGGCCGCATCACGTTCGGCTACGACGCGCGGGTGCGCAGCCACATTGACATCCACCGCGACACGATGAAGGCGTTGCGCGCCGGGCTCGACGGCGTCGTGAGCAGCGGCGGCGGTACCGCTGGCCGCGCGGGAGTGCCCGGCTTCAAGGTCGTGGGCAAGACCGGCACCGCGCAGTGGGGCCCGAAGAAAAGGGAGAAGGTCGCCGCGTGGTTCGTCGGCTTCGCACCGCTCGATAAGCCGCAGTACGCGTTTGCAGTCCTCTACGAGGGAAAGCCCGGCGACAACGACGTCCACGGCGGCACCTACGCCGCACCGATCGCAGGGCGCGTGCTCAAGGAAATCCTGAAGGCTCCGCCGAAGGAGGACAAGAAGGCCGTGGTGAAAAAGAAGCCGGTCGATCCCGACGAAAGCAACTGAGGCACAGGCATCGCCGCACTCAGATTTCAGACAGTGGAGCGCCGCAAATCGAGCGCTGCACGTTTCGGCTGTGACCGCCGGGGACGGCAGCGCTCCGTGCTGTTCATCCGCCCGCATTCTGGCAGATCGTGCGGGGCATGATTCGCACTGTGACCATCCACCGCTTCACGGACGGCACCACGCCGGAACCGTGCGCGGACGAAGTCGTGATCGAGGAGCCGCTGGAGATCCGCATCGAGGGAACGCCGGTCGCGATCGCGATGCGCACGCCGGGGCAGGACGAGGAACTCGCCGCGGGCTGGATGCTCAGCGAGGGCATCGTGAATTCCGCGGCGGACATTGCGGCGATCGTCCCGCGGCCCGGCGGCGACGGGCAGCGCGCGGCGATGGTGGATGCGATGCTGCGCGATCCGGCGCGCTTCGATGCGGCGCGGCACCGGCGCAGCCTCGTCACGAATGCAAGCTGCGGGCTCTGCGGCGCGGCAACCGTGGATCAGGTGATGCGTGATTTTGCAAATGTGACCTCGCAGTTTTGCATCGGTGCGGATCTCCTCGGCGCGATGCCCGCGCTGCTTTCCGCGCAGCAGGGCGCCTTCCGCCGCACAGGTGGCGCGCACGCATGCGGGCTTTTCGACGCGACGGGAAAATTGATCGCGCTGCGCGAGGACGTGGGACGGCACAACGCGCTCGACAAGCTCCTCGGCCGTGCGCTGCTCGACGGCCTGCTCCCGCTCTCGCAGCACGTCATTTTCCTCAGCGGACGCGTCTCCTTCGAGATGATGCAGAAGGCGCTCGCCGCCGGCGTGCCCGTGGTCGCCGCGATCGGCGCGCCATCATCGCTCGCGATCGATCTGGCGCAGAAAAGCGGGCAGACGCTCGTGGCGTTCATCCGCCGCGCGACGATGAATGTCTATGCCGGCGTGGAGAGACTTCGCGGAGCGGGCGGGCAATAGTAGCCCAACCATGCCCACCCGCCCCGCTTTGGAAATTACTTCATCGAGAGCTGCTCCTCGGAGAGCTTCACGACCCGGCCCTCGGGGTCGCGGAAATTGGTAAACGGCCCGACCGTCGTGACGATGATGCCCTGGCGCCGCAGCTCCGCGAGCAGCGAGTCCTGGCGCTTGAGCGCGACGTTCAGGTGAAAGTAGCTCACCATCCCGCTGTTTTCCGCCGGGCGGAGCGAGACCGGGATGCCTGCGAGATCCATGTTGCAGAAGTGGCCGGATTTTTCCTGCACCACGCGGGCGTTCAGCAGGTTCACGTAGAAGTCGCGCACCTCGTTATATTGCAGCGTGAACATCGTGATGCCATAGCACTTCGGCTGTGCGACCACGGCGCTTGCCATATCCGAATCGTGGTCGGCGCTCATTTCCGAGGCCATGCGTGAGAAACTTATCATGGGCGACAATATAGCGAATGCTGTGCCAAGTTTGTAAAATCCATATAAACCATGCTGCGGATTTTGTGTGCGCACACGGACGGCGGGGCGGCGTTGAATGCGAAGACGAAGAACGCAAGATGAGCGATTCCCCGAGGGGAAACTGGAGCAATTCCCCGTGAGCCTGCGTGTGACCTCGCAGTGAGCGCGGGCAGTCGGCGATCTGAACCTCGGCGTTGAGCTTAAACGTCGGACGTTGAAGCCCGTCGCAGGCGCGGTGGGAATGGGGACGTGCGGCGTGACATCGCGAGGCCGCTGCGCGGGGGTCAACGTCCAACGCCCTGACCGCCTACTTTGAATCCGGTTTTGCGTCGCGTTTTTTCTGGAGGAATTCGGGGTACTTGCTGCGGAGCTGGTTCTCCACGCGCTTCACGTCGGCGGTGTTGCCGAGCTTCGTGTGAAGCGCGAGCGCGCGGTCAAGGGCGCGCGGGCTCACTTCGTCGTCGTCGAGTGTCACAGGGATCGTCTCGTAGATTTGCAGCGCCTTCTTCGTGTCGCCGCGCCCGGCTTCCGCGTCGCCGGCGCGCAGGCGCAGCTCGCCATTATAGCGGCCTTCGGTAGCGAGGTTCAGTCCTTCCTTCACCGTCTTCTCCGCGCCGTCCCAGTCCTTCAGCCCGATCTGCGCGTCCGTTTTCTCGATCATGCCTGCGACGCGCGGCACCGGGTCTTTCACCGAGGAGAGATAGTTGTCGAAGCTGTCCACGGCGTCCTTGAATTTCCCGAGCTTCGCGCGGCTTCGCGCGAGGAGGAGGTAGTCTTCTCCGAGCGCCTCTTTTCGGAGGACGAGTTCGGGCAGGAATTTTTCCGCACGATCGTATTGTCCGCGCTCGTAGCACTTCTGGCCGAGCCAGCGGATCACGTCGCTCGGAGTCGGCTGCTGTCCGCCGTTCTGCTTGTAAAATGCGATCTCCTTCTCGGTCCCGTCCACGTCCTCAAGATTGTAGAGGCACGCGACGAGCCCGAGCGAGCTGCCCTCGAAGAACTGCTTGTCGAGCTTGCGCGCCTCGTCGAAGTGCGGCGCGGCCTTTTTGTAATTCTTTTTCGCGAATTCCGTGCGCGCGATCCAGTAGTTCGCCTTCGCCTTCGCCGCGGTGGCGGGAAATTCCTTCAGCAAAATCTCGAACGTCTCCGCCATGCGCGCGGTGTCGCCGAGCTGGCCGTGGATCAGCGCGAGATTTTCGAGGCCGAACTCGCGCTCCTTCGCCTTCGGATGGTTCGACACGAGCGTCGCGAAATCCTTCTGCGCCGCCGCGTATTGCTTGAGCTGCATCTGCGCGGACCCGCGCTGCGCGAGCGTGGTGGGCACCTTTGCGTGCACCGGAAAATCGTGCAGGAATGCCGTGAACGTCTCCACCGCCTTGTCGTGGTGCCCGAGCTGCATCCAGCACCAGCCGAGCTTGAAGATCGCCTCGCCCTTGAGGTTTTCCGGCAGCGCCTTCGTCCTGCCGACGACGATCTGGTAGATCGGCGCGGCGTGCTCGAAGTCACCCGCCTTGAACAGCGCCTCCGCCTTCATCAGCGAAACGCGGTCCACCTGTGCCGCAGTCGGGTTCTCGGTGAGGAATGCATTCGCCTCGTTCACGAGCCGCGCGTCGGCTGCGTCGTAGAGCATCACGAGCCGCGCGTAGCCCGCCTCGCGCGCCTGCGGGGTCGCGGGAAATTCCTTCGCAATCTGCGCGTAAGTCGCGAGCGCCTCGTCGCGCTGCCCCACTTCGCGCTGCGCATCGGCGACGGTCACGAGGACGTTCAGCTTGCTCTCGAGCTTCATGCCGTTGCCGGCACCGAAGGATTTGTAGCGTTCGAGCACGCCCTTGTAGTCCTTTTTGTCGTAGAGGATGCGAAAGCCCGCGACGGCGATCATATCCTTCCACGCTGCGACCTCGGGCAGCGCGAGCGCGGCGTCGAAAGTCTTTGTGGCATCGTCGGGGCGTCCGAGTTCCACCTGCAAAAGTCCTGACCGTGCGAGCGCCTCGGCCTTGATCTGCGCGCTGGTCGTCTCGGCGGCGAGCGGGAGCAGCCACTTCAGCCCGTCCTCGCGCAGCCCGGCGTCCGCATACATCCGGCCCGCGGAGAGGCGGCTCGCGTCGCGGAACGGATTGTTGTCCGCGATCTTTGAGAGATCCTCATACTGCTGCCGCGCCTCCGGCTTTTGCGAGGTCGCCTCCAGGCAGCGTCCCACGAAAAAGCGCGACGCATAAATCAGCACCGGCTGCGTGAGCCGCACCGATGCGCGCCGGTACGATTGCAGCGCGTCGCGGTAATTTTTTTCCTCGTACTGCATCGATGCTAGGCGGTAGGCCGCGTAGCCGAGGAATTCGCCGCCGGTGAAATTCGCGAGCAGCGACTCGTAGTTTGCCTTCGCGTTATTCGTCGCGCCCGTGAGCCGGTAGCATTCGGCGAGACGGTAATACACCGCCTGCCGATCGAGCGCGGGCGCACGCTGAAACTGATCGAGATACCGCTCATACTCCGCAGCCGCGTCGCGGTAATTTTTCTTTGAGTAAAATCCGTCCGCGTACTGGAGCTGCACCTGGTCGGCGGTCGTCGGCGCGCTGCGTCCCACGACGATGTCGCCGGGCTCGGGGAGTTCCGCTGCCGGCTGGCGCGGTGCCTCCGCCGTCCCTCTCGGCGGACGCGGTGTCGCGACGGGCGAAAGATGCGGAACGGCGGGCGGCTCGGGCACGGAGATAGGCGTCGGCTTGCGCACAGGCACGGCCTTCGGGATCTCGGGTTCGGCAGGATCCTTCGGCGGATCCTGCGGCGCACCGGGGCGGAACGGCTTGAGCGGAACCGCGCGCGGCGGCTCCTCCGCGGTCGGAGCGCCGGGGCGGAAGGGCTTCAGCACTTCGTTCTGTGCGGACGATGCAGCCGCGAGCGCGAGGAGCATCGCCACCGGCAATGCAAACGGGACGCGACGCCTCATGGCTTCGGAGCGTTCACCGGCAGCGCGACGTTCCAGATGCCCGCGCCATTGCACACGCCGAGCACTCGCGCGACGTACTTATAGGGCACATTCTCATCGCCGCGGAGGATGATGGCGTAGTCGGGCTTCAGATCCGCGAGCGCCTTCATCTTCACGGCGAGCTCGTCGAAATTGATCGGCTTCGTGTTCATCACCATCGTGCCGTCTTCCTTCAAGTTCAGCACGCTCTGGTTCACCTCAAGCTTCGGTTCGCCACCGTGTTCCGCCGTGGGCACCTTCACGGAAAGCTCCATCTCCTTGCGCGCGAAATTCCATGTGAGGATGAAAAAGCACAGCAGCACAAGCAGCACGTCCACCATCGGGGCGATCTGGAATCCCATCACCAGCGGTTCTGCGCGCCTGCGGAGTTTCATCGGAGGGTCGGGTTAAATCTCCTCGTCCAGCGACGCGCGCGACGCCTCGCGTCGCTTGTAGTTCAGCGCGATGAGCCCGACCACATGCGCCCCCGCCACTTCGAGATCCGAGATGAGGCGCTGCACCTTGTTTCGGAAAAGCGCATAGAAGGCGAACGACACAATCCCGATGATCAAACCGCCGCCGGTCGCGATGAGCGCCTTGGACACACCACCCGCGAGGCCCCAGTCGCGATTCGCACCTGAGGCGCGCGCCAATTCACCAAAGGATTCGATAATTCCCCACACCGTGCCAAACAAGCCGACCATCGGCGACAGCGTGCCGATGTCCGCGAGATACGTCACGCGATGCTGGAACGACGCCGCCTGCGCGCTCGCCTCGCTCTCCGCGATGCTCTTCACGACCTCGAAATTTGCGCCCGGATTCTTCGTCGCAAAATCCAGCGTGCGCTGCACCACGCGCGCCACGGCCTCGCTGTGCCGGCTCGAGATCGCGAGCAGCCCGAGGTAGTCGCGCTTTTTCAAAAGCACATCCGCCGTGTTCATGTAGTGCGTCGTGAGGATCGCCGAGCGCCGGAGCGTCGCGAGGAAAACAAGCACGAGCATCACCGCCAGCACGCTCATCACCCCGAGCGGCACCATCGTCCAACCGCCGTCTTGGATCATTTTCAACACCGTAGTCTCGTCCTTCACCGGCTGCGCCGCGGGGACGTAGGCCGTGCCGGGCTTCGGAGGCTTGGCCGCTTCGCCGGCGGGGAGTCGCTCGACCGCGCCGGCCGCCGCAGGCGCGGACGCGGGCGGACGCGGGCTGGCCGGCGTCTGCGCGACCAATTGCGAAAGCCCAAGCCAAATGACCGCCAGCACAGATACGAGTGATTTCATGGAAAACTGAGTGCGGAGTGTAGCGACCTCGCCGCCGGATGCAACAAGCGACACGCGGGCGGCGGCGAACATCCAACATCCAGCCAATGTCTGGCGCCCCGCGTTTCTCCACGCGCAGCGGCACATGCGATTTTCCGGCTGTTTTCGATGGCGCATGGGGCGCGGCTTTGTAGGGTGCGCACGCAGTCGTCTCACTCAGAAAAAATGAAAGCTCCGAATCTCCCCAGGGCCCAAGGGCTCTTCCTCACATCCCGCCGCCTCGCTCTCGCCGCGTTCGTGCTGTCCGCCGGCATCGCATCCGCGCCGATGCTGCACGCGCAGGCACCCGCGGCACCGCCCGCGTCGAGCAGCCCGGATGCGCTCGAATTCGACGTGGCGGACCGGCTTTTCCGCAGCAACAAATTCAAGGAGGCGGCCGAGGCATTCACGAAGTTCCTCGCGAAATACAAGATGCTCTCGCCGCGTTCGCTCGATGCGAAGTTCAGGCTTGCGGTGTCGAACTTGCAGGAGGGCCTTTACGAGGAGGGGACCAAGCAGCTCCAGGAACTGATCGCGAATCCGAGAATAGACCAGGCCGCGCGCGAGATGGCGCAGCTTCTCGTGGCGAAGGGGATCACGATGAAGGCGTCGAAGCTGCCGTCCGATTCGCCGCCGGGGAAGGAGGCGCAGAAGAAGGCGATGGCCGAGGGGATCAAGGCGTACGACGATTTCATCACGGCGTTCCCGAAGAGCCGCGACATGGACAGCGTGCAGTTCCTGCGTGCGATTCTGCTGCTGCAGACGGACATGTACGACGAGGCGATCAAGGGATTCGCAGTCGTGGCGCGCACGCCGACGAGCCCTTACGCGTGGGAGGCGCTGATGTGGATCGGGAAGACGTTCTTCATCCAGGGCGGCGCACTCATGGAGGCGAAGGGAGGCAAGGAGGTGTCGCCCGACAATGTGAAAAGGGCGCTGGAGAAATTTGGTAATGCCGAACCTTCGCTGACGCAGGCGTACCTGAAGAGCGGCGATCTCGCGCTGATGAACGAGGCCATATTTTTCGTCGGCCAGCTCCAGCTCACGCGCAGCCAGCATGTGACGGGCGTGGACGCCGAGAAGAAGGCGAAGCGGCAGGCGGAGCTGCTGAAGGCGTCGCTGGAGGCGTTCCGCGCGGTGCGCAGCGTCGATGAGATCGTCGAGTCGCAGTCGGCGAAGATCGCGATGCTGGAGCAGCAGATCAAGATGCTGCCGGCCGGCACGGTGGATTATCTTCCGATGAAGACGCGCATCGAGAGCCAGATTGCGTATGAGGATGACAAGCGGGAAAAATACAAGGGCGGGACGGATCAGTTCCTTGCGGCGCGGCTGGCCATCGCGCGGATTTT
>BJFP01000126.1 GCA_014189875.1 Verrucomicrobiota bacterium
CGACGCTCGCGGTGGAAAATTCACGCCACGCAATTGACGAGGCGCGGCTGGAAAAGGAGAACGCCACCGTGCAGGTCTCGACGCTGCGCAACCAGGTGCAGCTCCTCGAACGCGAGCGTGGCGAGGGTGAGAAGAAGGTGATGTCGCTCGACATCGAGAAGCAGAACGCCGACGCGCGACTCGCCGAGGCGAACCAGCGCACCGCCGAGCTGGAGAGTGAGATTGCGGCATCCATGGATCAGTTTGAAAGCTGCATCGCGCGGCGCGCGGAGGCGCAGCAGGCGATCGAGACGCTGCGGGCTCAGGAGAATGAAATAGTTTCCGACTTGAATGAACTGAAGGTGAAGGTGGCAACGGAGCGGCAGCGGCATTCATTGCTCCATCATCAGCGGCAGCCGATGGAGGCGCGCATCGAGGAGCTCGAACAGCTCATGCAGGAGCGTCGCAACGACATTCGGAATTATGACGAGCGCGGCACCGCGCTGCAGGCCGAGAATGCGGAGATCGAGGCGAACATGGAGCGTCTTCGAGGGAGCATCGGTGAGGCTGAGTCGGCCGTCGCGGCGTTGCAGGAGGAGCGCCACGTCATCACGGCCTCGGCGCAGGAAATCGCGGAGGCCCTCCGCGAATTGCGGCGCGAGCAGAGTCATTGCGTGGAGCAGCGCGGCGCGCTGGAAGTCCGCGTGACGCAACTCGAGCTCCGGGCCAACGCGATCCATGATCACATTTCGAAACGGTATCAGGTGGACCTGCGTGAATTCACTCCCGACAGCTACGCGCTGAACGCGTGCGTGCGTGAAATCGGCAAGCGCGTGCGGAAATTTGAGGTGCAGTCCGACGATTCCGCGCCGCAGGCAATCGAGCCCGAGCCCGCAACCGAAGCGGCACCCGAGCCAGCCGAAGAAGGCGAGAGCATCGAAATCCCGGTGGCCGAGGATCTCGACTGGGCGCGCATCGAGACCATCGTGCGCGAACTCGACACGCGACTCGCGAGCATGGGCCCGGTGAATCTCGACGCCATCGCGGAGTTCGAGGAACTCGAACAGCGCCACACTTTCCTCGAGCAGCAGATCGGCGACACGATCGCCGCGAAGAACGAACTCACGGACGTCATCAACAAGATCAACACAACGACGAAGACGCTGTTTGCGGACACGTTTGAAAAGATCCGCGTGAACTTCCAAGAGATGTTCAAGGAGCTCTTCGGCGGCGGGCAGGCGAACCTCGTGCTCTCGATGGAAGAAGACCCGCTGGAGAGCGGCATCGAGATCATCGCGAAGCCGCCGGGCAAGCAGCTCCAGAGCATCACGCTGCTCTCGGGCGGTGAGAAGACGATGACGGCCGTCGCGCTGCTGTTTTCGATCTACATGGTGAAGCCGTCGCCGTTCTGCGTCCTCGACGAAATGGACGCGCCGCTCGACGAATCGAACATCAGCCGGTTCATCAAGATCCTCGACCGCTTCGTGCAGCAGTCGCAGTTCGTGGTCATCAGCCACAACAAGCGCACCATCGCGCGCGCCGACGCACTCTACGGCGTGACGATGGAGGAGCACGGCGTGTCGAAGCTCGTCGGCGTGAAATTCCGCGCGCGCAGCGAGGCGCATGAGGGGCGCGACATTCTCGGCGCGGAAAATGCGACGCCGGTGCCGAGCATCGCCGAGGCATTCGGCAAGAGCGGCGATCTGCACAGCGAGGGAGTCGCCGCGGTCGAAGAAGCGGGCGGCGCTGCGTAATGCGTCCGTAGCCGCGCTTGTGAAAGCGCGGGAACGCATTGCATTTTCGCGCAGCGGAATCAGCCCGCGCTTTCACAAGCGGGGCAGGGGAGAATTAAGTCAAAGTGTAGCCGTCATGAGACTGGGCGGCGTGGTGGAACGCGTCGCTCCGCGCGCGTTTCGGTCTGCGTTGGAAGGCTTGCTTGCAGCCAAAGGAAGCGCGCGCGGAGCGGCGCGCTCCACCGGCACTGCCGCGCCTTCATTCAGACACGAGCATGCTTTCACATCAACCGCGGCGCAGATCTTTGCGGACGCGCGCGAGGTTTGCTTTTTCGCTCGCATCCGTACGCGGGGACGCAATGTTCGCCGCCTTTTCAAAATGCACGACAGCCAGACATCCACGCGCGAACTCTACGACCGGCATGTGATCCCGACCTACGGGCGCTTCGACCTGCGCCTCGCGCGCGGGCGCGGCTGCGAGGTGTGGGACGAGGAGGGAAAACGGTATCTCGATTTCGGCGCGGGCATTGCGGTGACGAGCATCGGGCACGCCCATCCGCGCGTAGTGCGTGTGCTTCAGGAGCAGGTGGCGACGCTCGTGCACACGTCGAACCTGTACTACACGCGGCCGCAGGCGCTGCTCGCGGAGCGGCTCACGCGGCTCGTCGGCGCGGGCGGGAAAGTTTTTTTCTGCAACTCCGGCGCGGAGGCGAATGAGGCGCTGTACAAGCTTGCGCGGAAATACGGCAACGACGGAGCGCCGCCGCCGCCGAAGCACTCGGTCGGGGAAGTCGTGCAATCGGACACGCATCGGTTCGGGATCGTGACGATGCTCGGCAGCTTTCACGGGCGGACGCTCGCGGGGATTTCCGCGACGGGGCAGGAGAAGGTGAAGAAGGGATTTGAGCCGATGGTCGAGGGGTTCCGGCATGTGCCGTTCAACGACATCGCGGCGCTGCAATCGGCTGTGGACGTGCCGGGCACGGTTGCGGTGCTCATCGAGCCGGTGCAGGGTGAGAGCGGCGTTCATCCCGCGAGCGCGGAATTTTTGCGCGCCGCGCGGGAACTGTGCGACGAGCGGGATCTGCTGCTGATGTTTGACGAAGTGCAGTGCGGCCTCGGGCGCACGGGCGAATGGTGCGGATGGACATCCATCGCACCCGACGTGATGCCGGATGCCGTGAGCTGGGCGAAAGGGATCGCGGGCGGATTCCCTCTCGGCGCGATCTGGGTGAATGAGCGCGCGGTGAAGCTGAAGGACGGCACGGTGAAGAAGCTGTGCGACCTGCTCGGGCCCGGCACGCACGGGACGACTTTCGGCGGCACGCCGCTCGTGTGCGCGGGCGCAAACGAGGTGCTCGCGGTGATCGAGGAGGAGGGGATGCTCGCAAATGCGACGGCGCTCGGCGCGCACGCGCTCACGGTGCTGCGTGCAATTTCGTCGCCGTTGATTGCGGAAGTGCGAGGCCTCGGTCTGATGATCGGGATCGAGCTTGCTGCCGACTTTGCGCAGCGCGCGAAACTTTCCGAGGGAAAGTCGCCCGCGCTTTTTCTCGTGGAAAAACTGCACGACGCCGGGCTGCTCACGATCCCAAGCGGCACGCACGCGATCCGCTGGCTGCCGGCGCTGAACGTGAAGCGGGAGGAGATCGAAGAAGCCGCGGCGATCCTCGCGCGTGTGCTGGGCGCGGTGTGATGGCGACTGTCGGGGAGCACAGGCTCTCGCTTCCGAAACTGCTCCGTTCGCGCGCGGTGAAGGTTGCGGCCCGCAGCTTTCCTGACTAGTTCTCCTGCCGATGAAACTCTCCCTGCTGTCCGCAATTCTCCTGGGCGCGACTTGCCTCGTGCATGCCGCCGATCCTGCGCCGCCCGAGGGCATGGTGCTCATCAAGGGCGGGAAATTTTCCATGGGCAGCAAGGACGGCTCGTCCGACGAGCAGCCAGTGCACGAGGTCACGCTGAGGCCGTTTTTCATGGACAAGACCTCGGTGACGAATGCGCAGTTCGAGGTGTTCGTGGAGGCGACGAAATATGTGACGACAGCGGAGCGCGTGACGCGCGGCGGCTCGTGGATGTGCGCGGACAACTATTGCCGTGGCTACCGCCCTGCGACGCGGATGAAGGTCGCGCCGGACACGGAATTCCAGAACACGGGATTTCGCTGCGTAAAGGATCTGCCGTGAGCGAAGCCTCGGACACAGCGCGGGCGGTGCGGCGGGCAGGGATCATCTTCGGCGTGATCGTCGTGGCGGCGATCACGATGGTGCTCGCCTGGCTCGTGCCGGAGGCAAAGCGCATCATGCGCGATCGCGAGACGCAGTCGCGCGATCAGCGCGCGGGAAGCGACATGGTGCGGGTTGCGGGCGGCTCGTTTGAGATGGGCGCGAACGACGGGGCGCGCGACGAGCAGCCGAAACACAACGTGAGCGTGAACCCGTTCTGGTTGGATCGCGCCGAGGTGACGAATGCGGAATTTGCGCGGTTCGTGAAGGCGACGGGCTACCTCACGACGGCGGAGATCAAGCGGCAAGGACAGGCGCAGGCGGGCTCGTGGTGCTTCAAGCGGGGTCCGGATGCGAAGGCTGCGAACCGGCGGACGTGGATCGCATTCGTCGAGGGAGCGAGCTGGCGAAGGCCGCGTGGGGAGGGCAGCGATATCGGAGGAAAGGAGAGATTTCCGGTCGTGCATGTGAGCCACGATGATGCGCTCGCATACTGCAAGTGGGCACGCAAGCGGCTCCCGACCGAGGCGGAATGGGAATGCGCGGCGCGCGGCGGCGTGCTGCTCACGCGCTATCCGTGGGGCGGCGAGATCGCCGAGGGCGGAAAATGGCACGCGAATTCGTGGCAGGGAGATTTTCCGCTGAAGGACGACGCGCTCGATGGATTTGCGGGGCTCGCGCAGGTCGCGCATTTTCCGGTAAACGGATCGGGGCTGCACGATCTCGCGGGCAATGCCGCCGAGTGGTGTGCGGACTGGTATCAGCACGACTACTACGCGCAGCTCCGCCCGGATCCGAATTTTGCCGCGCACAAGAATCCGCGCGGGCCGGAGACGGGCAGCGATCCTACCGAGCCGGGCGTGTCGAAGCGCGTCGTGCGCGGCGGATCATTCCTGAGTGCGGCGGAGGAGTGCCGCGTGTCGGTGCGAGGGAAGGAGGCGCCGGAATTTTCCGCTGAGTGGATCGGCTTCCGATGCGTGAAGGACGCGCAGTGAGCATCAATGCAGGCGTGAATCCAATTTGGAAAAAGTGGACAGGCCGCCTCGTGCTGCTGCTGTTGCTCGTGCTCACGTTTGCCGCGCGGTGCCACAACCGCCCGCAGATTTTCCACGATGGCGGCGTGTTCTTCGTGGATGGCGACTGCTACTCGCGCATGACGCGCGCGAAGATGGTCCACGAGGGCCACTGGATCATCCGGCATCACGATTTCGAAAACTGGCCGCAGGGCGTCACACCGCACACGACGGCGCTGCTCGACTGGATGATCGTCGGGCTGAAGCCCGCCGTGGATCTCGCCTTCAAGATCACCGACCCGCAGTGGAAAAATACTTTCCACGCGCAGACGCTCGATGTCGCCGGCGCGCTGATCTCGCCGCTGCTCGGCGTGCTCACCGCGGCGTGGCTGTGGTGGTGGGCGGGTGCGATGCAGTTGCGGTTTCGCAGCGCGATGGTGCTGCTTTTTGCACTGAGCCCGATCGCGGTGCATGGCGCGGTGCTCGGGAGGCCGGATCACCAGTCGCTGCTCATGTTTCTGCTCGCGGTCGCGCTCGGCTGCGAGCTGTGGCTCATCCGTCCGGAGGATGATGCAAAAAAATCGCACCGCGCCTGGGGCATCGCGGCAGGTTCCGCTTGGGGGCTTGCGCTATGGGTGTCGCTCTACGAGCCGCTCGTGCTGCTCGTGCCGGTGATTACCGCCCGGCTCCTGCGCGAACGGAAGACGCTGCTCGGCGTGGGCAGCCGCGGCGAATGGATTGCGCTGTTTGGATTTTTCCTGCTCGGCCTGCTTGTGGACGGCTGGCGCATCGACGTTCCCGGTGCGGAGCTGCGGGAAAATTTCGGACGCTGGTCCTCGACGATCCTTGAACTGCGCCCGCTGAAGCCGACGGAGCCGCTGCTGTGGCAATGGCTCGGCCTGCTCGTGCTGGCGACCCCCGTGCTGCTGTGCCTCGCGGGCCGGGAGGACCGCTGCGCGTTCGTGCTGCTCGGCGGATTTGTGATCCTCTTTGCGCTGACTGCGTGGCAGCGGCGCTGGGGATATTTTCTGCTGGTCACTTTTGCCGTGTCGCTGCCGTGGCAACTGCGTGCATTTCGCGATGTGCGGATTGCGTGGCTCGCATTTGCTGTCGGCCTGTGGCCGATGCTGTCATCGTGGTGGCCGGAGGTGAAGGAACGGCTCCGCGGAGGCGCGAACGAGGCGATCTTCGATCAGGCGAAGGAGGATCAGGCGTGGCATCAGCTCGGGCAGACGCGGCTGCGGACGATCGCGCTGAAGATGAAGGGCGGAGAGCGCTCGGGATTCATCTCGCCGTGGTGGTACTCACCGCAGATCGCATACTGGTCGGGCCAGCCGGGAGTCGCGGGCACGAGCCATCAGAGCTTGCCCGGCATCGTGGACACGGCGCGCTTTTTTCTCTCTGCGGATGCGGAGAAGGCGGCGGAGATTTTGCAGCGGCGGCGTGTGGGCTGGGTGATCGTGGATCCTTCGGCGGATGTCGAACAGCGCGACCGGCTGCACGGCGTGACGAATTCCGAGAAGGTGCTCGGCGTGGCCGCGCCGAAGGAGCCGCTCTGCGAGATTCTGAACTATCATCCGCGGAAGGCTCCGCCATTTCTGCGCGAAATGAAGCCGCAGGAACTCGGCCTCGTGACGCAGCTCGCGCCGAAGGATGAGAGCGATCCGCAGAGTCAGGGTATACAAATTGTCTTCACCCAGATGCAGCGGCTCTTTTATGTCGAACGGGAAAAACCATGAGCGCGGACTTTGACTTCCTAATCATCGGCGGCGGCAGCGCGGGCTACGCCGCGGCGCGCACGGCGACAGCACTCGGGCTGAAGACCGGCGTCGTGGACGGCGCGGAGGATCTCGGCGGGCTGTGCATCCTGCGCGGCTGCATGCCGAGCAAGACGCTGCTCGAATCCGCGTCGCGATTTTCCACGCTGCGCCGCGCGGAGGAATTCGGGCTGCGCGCGAGCGGGCTGGAGGTGCGCGGCCCGGAGATTCTTGAGCGCAAGCGTCGGCTCATCGGTGAATTTGCCGCGTACCGGCAGGAGCAGTTGCAGGGCGGGAAATTTGAACTCGTGCGGGGTTGGGCGCGATTTCTCGATGCGAACACGATCGAAGTGACGCTGCGCGACGGTGGCACGCGACGGATCACTGCAAAAACTTTCCTGCTCGCGACGGGATCGGTCGTGAGCGAAGCGCCGCTCGTGGCGCTGAAGGAGATCGGCTGCTGGAGCACGGACGATGCACTCGACAGCGCGGAGGTTCCGGCCTCGGTGATCATTCTCGGCGGCGGAGCGACTGCGGTGGAATTTGCAACTTACTACTCAGGCCTCGGACGCGAAGTGACGCTTATCCAGCGTGGCGGCCAGCTTCTGAAGGGCACCGATCCCGATCTCGCCGCAGCGCTCGCGCACGGGCTGCGCAACCGCGGTGTGCGCGTGTTCACGGGCACGCGGCTGGTCGGTGCTGAAAATGCCGACGGAAAGAAGCGCATCATTTTCGAGCACGACGGGAAGACTGTGATCGCCGAGGCGTCGCGAGTTTTGCAGGCGCTCGGACGCTCGCCGAATACCCGCGGACTGGCGCTCGATGCTGCGGATATCCGCGTCGAAAATGGTCGCCCCTCGACAGGCGCAACGCAGCAGACGGGCCAGCCGCACATTTTCGCCGCGGGCGATGTGTCCGGACCGTATGAAATCGTCCACATCGCGATCCAGCAGGGCGAACTTGCAGCGCGGAATGCCGCGCGGCTGATCTCAGGCGGCACGGAGGCGATGGAGCAGAGCGACTACCGGCTGAAGCTGTCCGTGGTGTTTTCCGATCCGGAGATCGCAGTCGTCGGGCGAGGCGAGGCTGAACTGCGCGAGGCGGGCGTTGCATTCCGGGCGGCGAGCTATCCGTTCAACGATCACGGCAAATCGCTCTGCATGGGCGAGACTGACGGGTTTGTGAAACTGATCGCCGCTGCGGACGGCGGCGAGATTCTCGGGGGCGCGTGCGTGGGCCCGCACGCGGCGGAACTCATCCACGAGATCGTCGTGGCGATGCGCTTCCGCGCGACGGCGCGACAGCTCGCGGAAACGCCGCACTATCACCCGACTCTGAGCGAAATCTGGATGTACCCCGCGGAGGAACTCGCAGGGTGATTGACACTCATTTGCCCGCACCCATACTCGCCGCCCGGTTTCGGACGAAAAATTGAATTTTCCGACTGAAGACCGGCCCGCGCCGGGTTGCCGGACGGCCAAACCATTCCAACACACAACTCCAAACAAGACCATGGCAGACATCACGACCAACCAGAAAAACCTCCTGAGCAGCGACGTTGAAATCAAAGGCTCAATCAAGTTCCTGAACGAACTCACCGTGGACGGAAAGATCGAGGGCGAGATCAATTCCGCGGGCATCCTCACCGTCGGCGAAAACTCGGAGATCAAGGGCGAGATCAAGACGAAGTCTGTGACTGTCTATGGCAAGGTGCATGGCAACATCACGGTCGAGGATCGCTGCGAGCTGAAGGGGCGCGCGAGCCTCTACGGCGACCTGAAGGCGACGCGCCTCGTGATCGAGGACGGCGCGACTTTTGTCGGCAAGTCCGAGGTGACGCCGAACAAGGTGGCGATGAAGCAGCCGGAGATCGTGCGCGGCGGAGCAGCCCGTTCCGGCAGCTAGTCGGAGCGCAGTTTTCCCTCCAAGGTTTTTCGCGCGCGCCGCACAGGTGGATTGTCCGCCTATGCGGTGCGTGCGACCTTGGCGGAGCATCCCGCCGTGGCGAAGAACGAACGCAAGAACAGCGACAAGATGTCCGCCGTGTGCCCGCATTGCGGGTTCACGCAGGAGGAGTCTGTGATCGCGAAGAGCACGGTTTGCCGGAAGTGTCAGGAGTACTACTCGCTGGAGCGCGCGCTGGCGGGGGAGAAGAGCATCGTGAAGGCGCCGTCGCTTTTTTCAAAGCTGACGCGGATGGTGCTTGGGGAGAAGAAGCGCGAGGTGTGCTGCTTTTCCTGCGCGCACAAGCAGGTGCTGAGCACGTCTGCGCAGAGCACGATGTGCCCCGGCTGCGGGGCATACATGGATCTGCGGGATTTCAAAATCACGAGCCCGTTCGGACGCAGCGTGCAGACAGCGGGCGAGGTGCATGTCGCGGCGAAGGGCGATGTGACGAGCACGCGACTCATGTGCGGTTCGGCGTTGATCGAAGGCAGCCTGCGCGGGTGCATCGTGTGCACGGGGACGGCGCGGCTGAAGTTTAAGAGCCGGCTCACCGGGATGCTCGATGCGCCGCACATGCTCGTGGAGAAGGGCGGCGATGTGGAATTCGCGCGGCTCGTGCGGACGAAAACTTTCGAAGTGAACGGCAAGGCGCGCGCGCGCGTGGTGGCGGACAAGGTGATCGTCGGCAAGACCGGCTGGCTCGAGGGTACCGTGTACGCGCGGGCGATTACCGTGGAGAAGGGCGGAGTCTTCACCGGCGATCTGAACATCAGTCAGGACGAGTTCGATGTGGCCGAGGAGCCGATGGATCCGGATCGGAACATCGCGCGGTTCGACGACGACAGCGTGGCATTCGGCCCGATGTAGCGGGGACGATTGAGCGGATGCGCGGGCGGTGCGCGCAAGGAGCGGCGGTTTGCAACCGCCGGGTGGGTGACGGGATCCTTGGCTGGCGGAGGGGAAATGCGGACGGCCTTCTTAGATCTCGGAGATTCCGAATGGAGAGACGCGTCGCCGGGCGGTTGCAAACCACCGCTCCTGCTGCAGGAACTGCATCGTTGCGGCTTGGAGGATCGCTTTTCGAGCAGGCATATTTTTTGATTCCCGCGCGATGGCATCATGGTGCATTGAAAACGCCCGATGCGGATCTTTTCCCCGACTGAAACCGAATCCTCCGAGCGCCGCGTGGCGATTGTCCCGGCCAGTGTGACGAAGCTCACGGCCCTCGGCGCGCAGGTCGCGGTGGAGGCGGGCATCGGCGCGAGCGTGAATTTTTCCGACCCGGAATATCGCGACGCGGGCGCTCAGATCGTCGCGGACCGCCGGCCGACGCTCGCATCCGCGGACATCGTGCTGCGGCTGCGCAAGCCGCCGTTGGCGGACATCGCCGCGCTGAAACGCGCCTGCATCCACGTGAGCTTTCTCGATCCGTTCACCGACGTGGAGACCGTGCGCGCACTCGCGGCGGCGGGCGTGAGCGCGATCTGCATGGAGATGATTCCGCGCTCCACAATCGCGCAGAAGATGGACGCGCTGAGTTCGCAGGCGAGCCTCGCGGGCTACGTCGCTGTGCTGCTCGGCGCGAACCGCCTCGATCGCATTTTCCCCATGATGATGACGCCCGCCGGGACGATTCCGCCGGCGAAGGTCTTCATTATCGGAGTCGGCGTCGCAGGGCTTCAGGCCATCGCGACGGCGAAGCGGCTCGGCGCGGTTGTCGAGGCGTTCGATACGCGGCCCGGCGTCGAGGAGCAGGTGAAGTCGCTCGGCGGGAAATTCGTGAAGGTGGACCTCGGCGAAATCGGACAGACCGCCCAGGGCTACGCGAAGGAACTCACCCCCGAGCAACTCGCCAAGCAGCGCGAGGTCATGGAGCAGCGCTGCGCGCAGGCGGACCTTGTCATCACGACTGCGCAGGTTTTTGGCCGCAAGGCTCCGGTGATCATCACGAAGGCGATGCTCGAAAAAATGAAGCCCGGCACCATCGTCGTGGATATGGCCGTGGAGAGCGGCGGCAACGTCGAGTGCTCGATACCCGATGAAGACATCGTGGTGAACGGCGTGAAAATCATCGGCTGGCGAAATCTCGCGGGTCGTGTTCCGCGCGCAGCGAGTGCGATGTATTCGAGCAACCTCACGAACCTCGTGGATCATTTTTGGGACCGCACCGCGAAGACCTTCCGCCTCGATCCCGCGAATGAAATCCTCCGCGACTGCCTCGTCACGCATGACGGAGCGATCGTCAATGAACGCATCCGCACACTCGCCCTATGAACTCCCTGATGTCCGGCCTCTACGTCTTCGCCCTCTCCGCATTCCTCGGCTACCTCGTGATTTCGCGCGTGCCACCGCTGCTGCACACGCCGCTCATGTCCGCGACGAACGCCATCTCCGGCATCTCACTCGTCGGATCGCTCGTCACCGCGGGCGGAAATCATGGCGTGCTCAGCACGGTGCTCGG
>BJFP01000127.1 GCA_014189875.1 Verrucomicrobiota bacterium
GCGATGAGCTACACGATCGACGTGTATCGCGGGCAGACAAAATCCGTCGCGGACTTCCCGCTCTTCGCGGCGTTTCTCTCGTTCTTCCCGCAGCTCGTTGCCGGGCCGATCGAGCGCACGCACCAGATGATGCCGCAGTTTTCCACGCCGCGTGAATGGGATCCCGCGGCATTCCAGCGCGGCGGACGGCTGCTGCTCTTCGGCTTGTTCAAAAAGGTGTTTGTCGGCGACAACTGCGCGCTGCTTGCAAACTACGCGTTCGCCGCAGACACGCCGCTGAACGGCCCGTGGGCGCTGCTCGGCGTGCTCGCATTTGCGGTGCAGATTTACGGCGACTTCTCCGGCTACACGGACATCGCGCGCGGCTCCGCGCAACTGCTCGGCTTCCGGCTGAACCACAATTTTCGCCTCCCATATTTTGCGCAGGGGCCGTCGGATTTCTGGCGTCGCTGGCACATCACGCTCTCCGCGTGGTTCCGCGACTACGTGTACATTCCGCTCGGCGGAAATCGCGACGGCACGTTTGCGACGCTGCGGAACCTTGGCCTCACGATGGTGCTCGCCGGCCTGTGGCACGGGGCAAATTGGACGTTCATCCTGTGGGGCGCATACCACGGCGCGCTGCTCATCATCTACCGCCTCGTGCCGCCGCTGCACGCGATGGAGTCGGCAAAAAGTCGCCCGCGCGTGCTGCTCGGCACCGTCGTGATGTTCGCGCTCACGCTCGTCGGTTGGGCGATTTTCCGCTGTGGCTCGCTCGCGCAGCTTGGCGATTGGTTCGCGGCATTCGGCCGCTGGCAGGCATCGAGCGGCATCGGCTGGTCGAAGCCCGCGATCGGCGAAGTGCTCGCCGTGCCTGTCGCAAATGTAACCGTGGACTGGCTGAAGCCCGCGCTGTGGTTCGCCATTCACGCGCTGCCGCTCGCGCTGCTGCAATTCGCCGCGCGGCGCTCCGGCGATGAGTCGGACAACAGTGAATGGCCGTGGCCCGCGCGCGGAATCGTGTATGTGCTCATGTTCCTCGCCGTCGCATCGAGCACGGGCGGGGAGGTGGAATTCATCTACTTTCAATTCTGATGCGCCGCGCGTTCACAAAATCCTTCCTGCTCGTCCTCGCGATCCTTGTCATCGTGGAGATCGCGATGCGTGCTTTTTGGTCGCGCGGGCTCTCGGGGCGTTTCGACTACGGCTACCATCCGACTGCGGGCTTCGTGGAAAAGTCCGGCGGCGCGCTCGATCTCGTGCGCGCGGGAGGCCGCCGCTTTCACCCGCAGCGCTTCGCGCAGCAGAAGCCCGCGGGCACATTCCGCATCATGGTCGTCGGCGATTCGGTGCCGCGTGGCCCGTCGCTCGCGGAGGCGTACCCGACACGCGTCGCGGAATTCGTGAGCGCCCGCGGCATTCCCGCCGAGGGCTGGAATCTCTGCCTGCCCGGCTACGGCGCGCACCGGTGCCACGTCGTGCTCACGCACGCGCTGAAGTACCAGCCGGACTTCGTCATCCGCCACGTCAACAACTCGAACGAATACGAGGACGAACGCGAGTGGCGGCGCAGCCAGGATTTCCAAGGGTGGCATCCGAAGAACCTGCTGATGAAAAGCCTGCTCGTGCGCCGTCTTCACGAGATGAAAACCGAGGGCGTCTTCTGGTCGCTGCTGCCGGAAAAAATCCGCGCGCAGCAGGGCGTGAACGACGCAGGCGCGAAGATCATCGCGATGACCGATGAAACGCAAATTCGCGCATGGCAGGAGCGCGTGCGCAGATTTCTCAAGGAGGATCTCGACCTCTGCCGCAAGGCCGGAGTGCCCGTGCTGCTCATCACGCAGGTGCGGATGCGCGGCACCGGAAAATCCGCCACGCTCGACGACAGCGGCCTTGACGATCTCGCGCGGTCCTTCGCCGGGCCCGGAGTGGATGTCCTTACGATGAAGGAAGTGCTCTCCGCCACGGATTTCGCGCCGCTCTTCATGGACACTGCGCACCTGAACGGCCGCGGCCACGAGATCCTCGCACGCGCCATCGCGGAAAAGATCACGCCCATCGCAAAACCGCCGGCGCGGTGAGACTGGGCGGGCCGCATCCGGGAAAGGTGCCCGAGGATGTCCGCCCTGCGCGAAACAGCCCGCTGCCTTCCGGTGGGTTATAATTGACATCGCTCATAAAATCCGGATTCTCACAGCGTGAAAGTTCCCTTCCATGTCGTTCAGGCGCGGCGCGACCGACTCGCCGACCTGCTCGGTCAGCACCGCTACCTGCCGGTGAAGGAACTGTGCCGCCGCCTCGGCGTTTCCGAGGCCACGGCGCGGCGGGATTTGGCGGCGCTGGTGGGGGAAAAAAAGATCAAGCGCACGCACGGCGGGGCGCTGTCGGAATTTAATGACCGGTTTCCTTCATTCCGGGACCGGCAGGGGAGGGGGGGGCGGGCGAAGGCGAAGATCGCGAGGGCTACCCTGGCGTACATGGAGCCGGGGGGAACTTATTTCATGGATTCCGGCACGACGATCTGCGCGATGGCGGAGGCTTTCCGCGATCATCCGATCACGCCGGTGACGATCGTGACTTCCAATCTGCCCGTCGGCGAGATGCTGGCGGCGATCCCGGATGTGCAGGTCTTCATGGTCGCGGGCCAGCTTCTCCACCTCCAGTCCACCCTGCTTGGCGAGATGGCCCAGCGGAGCCTGGAGTTTTGGAAATTCGACACCGCGTTTCTCTCGGCGGAGGCGATGAATCCGGCGGGCATCTGGAATTCGCAGGCGGCGATCGTGGATCAGCAGCGGGTCGTGCTCGAACGCAGTGCGCGGACGGTCTTCTGCATTGATGGCTCGAAACTGAACCGCGAGGCGCCGCACTTCCTCGTGCCGTGGGATCGCGTGGATGCGCTGGTCACGGATGTCTCCGATGAGCGGCTCGCAACCGCCGGAATCTCGCTGCGCAAAGGCCAGCGCGCCGCGTCTGGCAGCCGGCATGCGGTGCCGCAGGCGCTACAGGAACAGGAGGAAGCGAAGGCCAGTGAGGCAGATACAGAGGAAATGCCGATCCATATTTTATGACCGAACGCGGCCGTAAAAAAGACAAACTTTTCCATTGACCAAAGCCGTGATTTTTATATGATTGCGAACAGTCATATAAGTTTCTTCCAGTAAACCCCGCAAAAATGAGCGCCATCACCGCCCCCAACCGCCCCGTCATCGAGGCCCTTGTGCGCTCCACTCTGGCAAAGCAGCTCGGCCAGCAGGTGCCGGCGGGCGTTGCGCCGACGCTCGTGGTGAACAGTTCCGCGCGGCACATGCACATTTCGCCGGAGAATCTTGAAACGCTGTTTGGCAAAGGGGCGAAGCTGACCGTCCACAAGATGCTCTATCAGGAGGGGCAGTTTGCCTCAGAGCAGACGGTCACGCTCATCGGGCCGCGCCGCCGCGTGATCCCGAGCATGAGAATCCTCGGTCCGTGCCGCAATCTCACGCAGATCGAACTCGCGCTCACCGACGCCGTGCAACTCGGCATGGACATCCCGGTCCGCATGTCGGGCGACATCGAAGGCACGCCGGGCGGATACGTGATGGGGCCGAAGGGAATGCTGGAGATGAAAAACGGCATCATCCGCGCCGCCCGCCACGTCCACATGTCGCCGAGCGATGCAAAATTCTACGGCGTGAAGCACCTCGACCGCATCACGATGAAAGTGACGTCGCCGATGTGCAACACGCGCTTCGACGAGATGATCGTGCGAGTGGATCCGAGCTTCAAGCTGGAGGTCCACATGGACACCGATGAGGCGAACGCCTGTGACCTCGAACGCGCGACGAAGGTCGAACTCATCAAAAGCTAGCTGACCGCGAAACCTGCGAACGGCGCAAATTTTCAACCCTAAAACCAAAACTAAAAACAAATGAGCGAAGCAATCGGACTAATCGAAACGCGCGGCTACGTGGGCCTGGTGGAAGCCAGTGACGCCATGGTCAAGGCCGCGAATGTGCAACTGGTGAAATCCATCCCAATCGGCGGCGCGCTGATCACGACCATCGTTCGCGGTGATGTCGGCAGTGTGAAGGCCGCGGTCGAAGCCGGCAAGGAAGCCGCCAAGCGCGTGGGCAACCTCGTCGCATCCCACGTCATTGCCCGGCCCACGCCGGAGCTGCTGAAGTTCTTCACGAGCTAGACGCAGTCACCTAACACTCAACTTTTACCTCTCAAATACTATGGCTGGACAAGCAATCGGAATGATCGAAACCAAAGGTCTCGTCGCACAGTTTGAAGCAACTGACGCAATGACGAAGGCTGCAAATGTGGAACTCATCGGCTGGGAAAAAGTCGGCTCGGGTTACGTCACCGTCTTCGTGAAGGGTGATGTCGCCGCGGTGAAGGCCGCAGTCGAAGCCGGGGCGACCGCAGCGACCGCCATCGGCGAAGTCGTGGCCGTCCACGTGATCCCGCGTCCGCACGACGACCTGCACTTCCTCGGGAAATTCCTCGGCGGAAAATTCGCGGCTGCTGTGAAGTAAGTCATCTGTCTCATTCTTCACATAGATCCCATGGGACCAATGTGACTGATGGGACATATGCGACCGCGCTGAATCCATGACGCCAAACAAAATCCTCGTCGCCAACATCGGCAGCACCTCGTTCAAGTTTCGCTTGATCGAGATGCCGTCCGAACGTGTGCTGGCGAAGGGTGGCGTGGAGCGGATCGGCAGTGCGGCGTCGCCGTGGAAGGCACAGATCGGCAGCGAGCCCGAGCAAAGCGGCACGACCGCATTGCCCGACCACGGCGCAGCTATCGCGCTCGTCGAGAAATTGCTCGGCGGATTCGGCGAACTGGCTGCAGTCGGCTTCAAGCCCGTGATGGCGCGCGGCATCTCGGGCACGCAGGTGCTTGCGGAGCCGGTGCTGCGTGCGATGGAGGAGATCAACACGCTCCTCCCCGCGCACAATCCGCCGTATGTGGCCGCGGTGCGCAGCTTCCATAAATCGCACCCGAAACTGCCGTGCATCGGCACCTTCGAGACGGCGTTTTACGACGATGTGCCGGCGGAAAATGTGCGCTATCCGGTGCCGCGCGAATGGGAGACGAAATACGGAATCCGCCGCTACGGTTTCCACGGCGCGAGCCACCGCTTCGTCTCACAACGCTGCGCGGAACTGCGCGGCACGGACAAGCTGCGCATCATCTCGTGTCACCTCGGCGGCAGCAGTTCCATCGCCGCTGTCCGCGACGGCAAGGCGATTGATTCGAGTTGGGGCATGACGCCGCAGAGCGGACTGCCGCAGAACAACCGCGTGGGCGACTTCGACTGCTTTGCGCTCATCTATCTCGCCCGCGACCTCGGCCTCGGCATTGATGCTGTGGAAAAGGCGCTCACCTTGCAGTCCGGCCTCAAGGGGCTCTCCGGCCTCGCGACCGGCGACGTGCGCGACCTGCTCGATGCAGCTGCAAAAGGCAACGCCGACGCGCAGACCGCGCTCGATGTTTTTGTCGCCGCGATCCGAAAATATATCGGCCAGTTTCTAGTCGAGATGAATGGCGCGGACGTGCTCATCTTCACCGCAGGCATCGCGGAGAACAACCCGATCCTCCGTGAAAAAATCTGCGCGAACCTCGATTTCTGCGGCCTCGAACTGGATCGCGAGGCGAACGGCCGCGTGCGCGCCGAGGAAGCCGTCATCTCCACACCGCGCTCGAAGATCGAAGTGCGCGTGATCCCGACCAACGAGGAAATCATCATCGCCCGCAACGCGTGGGCCAAACTTTCAACCGCAAACTAACAGACGCGAAACTAACTAACCGCGCCTTTTTACACTCAACAATCAACCCTCAACTAACCATATGGCACAACAAGCAATCGGAATGATCGAAACCCGCGGCCTCGTCGCACTCGTCGAAGCGACGGACGCGATGCTCAAATCCGCCAACGTAGAACTCGTCGGCCCTATCACCCAAGTCGGCAACGCGATGGTGACCGTCTGCGTCACCGGCGATGTCGCCGCAGTGAAGGCCGCGACCGAAGCCGGCAAAATCGCCGCGCAGGGGCTCGGCGAAATCGTCAGCATCAGCGTCATCGCGCGTCCGCACGGCGACCTCGCCGCAGTGCTTCCGAAGGCGAAGTAGTTTGATTCCCGCGAAAGCCGCGCGCGCAGAATCTTTCTGCGTGTTCCGCGTGTTTCGCGGATCAAAACTCCGACCATGATTTTAGCCCGCGTAGAAGGCAGCGTCGTCGCGACGAAGAAGAACGCGAAGATGACGGGGAACAAGTTTCTCCTCGTGCGTCCGCTCGTGATTGATTCGCCGACGGCCAAGGAATGGAAGCCCGGCACGAGCACGCTTGTGGTCACGGACAGCCTCGGCGCGGGTGAAGGCGAAATCGTCCTCATCGTCCAGGGAAGCTCCGCGCGCCTCGCCGCTGACGACAAGGATTCGCCCGTGGACGCCGTCGTGATCGGCATCGTGGACACCGTGGATGTCGGCAAACACATCCTATTCAAAGCGCAGTAAAACTAGATTCCGCACATGGCAATGATTGACGAAAAGCTGGTATCCAAAGTGGTGAGCGAAGTGCTCGCCCGCCTCGCCTCACAGACGAAGTCTGCGCCTTCCGCAGCGACTTCATATGGCGTGTATGAGAAGATGGAGGACGCGTGCGCGGCGGCGAACCGTTCGTTTGAAAAGCTGCGTGAGCTTGGCGTCTCCGCCCGGCGCAAGGCGATCAACGTCATCCGCAAGATGTGCGTCGCGAAGGCGAAGGAGTGGGGCGAGATCGAAATGGCCGAGACTAAGATCGGGCGGCTGGATCATAAGATCGAGAAGCTGAAGATATGCGGCGACCTCGTGCCCGGCGTGGAATTTCTCGAGCGCATGGCGTTCAGTGGCGACTTCGGCCTGACGGTCATTGACTATGCGCCCTGGGGCGTGATTGGCGCGGTGACGCCTTCGACGCACAGCGTTCCGACGCTGACGGGCAATGCGATCAACATGATCGCGGCGGGCAATGCGGTCGTCTATAACACGCACCCCGCAGCCTGCAAAGTGGCGGCCATTGCAATCAAGGCTTACAACGAGGCCATCTTCCAGGAGACGGGAATCAGCGACCTGCTCACGACGGTGGTGAAGCCGACGCTCGAAACATTTGATGTGCTCTGCAAGCACCCGGCGGTGAAATTGCTCTGCGTCACCGGCGGCCCCGCCGTGGTCGCCGCGGCGATGAAGACCGGCAAGCGCGCCGTGTGCGCCGGCCCCGGCAATCCGCCTGTCGTGGTGGATGAAACAGCCGACCTCGACAATGCCGCCAAGTGCATCATCCAAGGTGCCAGCTATGACAATAATTTGCTCTGCATCGGCGAAAAGGAAGTCTTCGTCGTCGAAGCGGTCGCTGACAAACTCATCGCCGCGCTCAAGCGCGCCGGTGCTGTGCAGCTCGATGCCAAGCAAGTCGAGGCGCTCGCAGACAAGGCGTTCATTTTCCCGCAGGGCAAAGGCGCAGGCTGTCCGCACCCGGTTGTGAATCGTGACCTCGTGGGCCGCGATGCCGCGGTCCTTGCGCAAGCGATCGGGCTGAGCGTCCCCGCGAACACGCAGCTTCTATTTGGTGAGACGAAGGCGGATCACATTTTCGTGGATGAGGAGCAGATGATGCCCTTCATCCCTGTCGTGCGCGTGGCAAATGTGGACGTGGCCATTGAAGAGGCCATCAAGGCCGAGCATGGCTATAAGCACACCGCGATCATGCATTCGCAGAACATCCGCAACCTCACCAAGATGGCGCAGGTCGTGGACACCACGCTGTTCATCAAGAACGGCCCGTGCATGACCGGCCTCGGTCTCGGCGGCGAGGGCTTCCTCAGCTTTTCGGTCGCCACGCCGACCGGCGAAGGCGTGACCACGCCGATGACTTTCACCCGCTCACGCCGATGCGTGATGGTGGAAAATCTCAACCTTTTCTAAATGCCCCGATGCGCTTAGCGACGATCAAAGGACACGTCACCTCGACGGTGAAGCACAAAAGCCTCGAAGGCTGGCGGCTGCTCATCGCGATCCCTGAGAGTCCGGATCTCGCTCCGCAAATCGTGCTCGACTCGCTCGGCGCGGGCATCGGGCAGAAGGTCATGATTTCGAGCGACGGGAGCGAGGCGCGCAAGATGGTCGGCGACAAACTTAGCCCCGCGCGCTGGAGTGTGATGGGCATCATCGATCCGGAAAGGAGCCTGGCGCTATGAGAATGGGCACGGTCATCGGTCGCGTGACGCTCTCGGTGAGGTCGCCAAAATATGTCGGCGAGCGGCTGCTGCTCACGCTGCCTTGGAAGACGGATACTTTCGGCGGCGTGGAAAAACATGATCCGGCGATTGTCGTTTATGATCAATTCGGCGCGGGTGTCGGCCAGCAGATCGCCATCAGCGAAGGCCGCGAGGCGGCGTGTCCGTTTGAGAAGCCAACCCCCGTGGACGCATATTGCGCCGCGCTCGTGGACGAAATTTTCTACAAGGAATAAATTATGAAACTCATCGCTCAAAAGGAGGCCGCAGACTTTGTGAAAACAGGCGCGAAGGAATTCCGCCAGAACAGCGAGATCCGGCTCACGCCTGGCGCGAAGGATGTTTTCACCGAAGCCGGTGTGAAGGTCGTTTTCGATGCCGGTGCTGCCGCGATCGCCACGGGTTCCGCGGGCTCTGCGCCGGTCGCCGCACCGGCGCCGTACAGCGCGGCGGACATTGCGCTTTTTGCATCGAAGGAAGCGACCACGATCAAGGAACAGATCTGCGACATCGGCCGTCGCATCTGGGCGCGCGAATACTGCGATGGCAACGGCGGCAACATCTCCGCGCGCCTCGGCCCGGATCGTTTCATCTGCACGCCGACGGGCGTGAGCAAGGGCTTCATGACGCCCGACATGATGTGCATGGTGGACGGCAAGGGAAAGCAGCTCGGGGGCACTTGGAAACGCTCCAGCGAAATCACCACGCACATGGCGATTTTCCACTCCACGCCGGAAGCCGTGAGCGTGTGCCACGCGCATCCGGTCCACGCGGGCGCATTCGCCATCAAGGGCATGCAGCCCCCGCCGCGACTGATTCCCGAGCTGGAAGTGTTCGTCGGCACGGTCGCCTACACGCCTTACAAGACGCCCGGTTCGCCGGAAATCGCCGCGGAAATTTTCCCGCTTGCGCCGAAGCATCAGTCCATCCTCATGGGCAACCACGGCGTGATTTGCTGGGGCAAGTCGGTCGAGGACGCGTATTTCAAAATGGAGATCACGGATGCGTATTGCCGCACGGTGATCCTCGCGCAGTCCATTCCCGGCAGCGCGTCCATTCCGTGCGACAAGCTGCCCGAGCTGCTGAATATCAAGAAGAGCCTCGGCCTTCCCGATGATCGCTACGACCTGAAGCCCGCGGGTCTGTGCGAAGTGGATCCGTGGGTGCAGATGTGCGGCTCGCACGGCTGCTCGTCGCCGGTCACGCCGTGGAATCCGATGACGAATGACGCGCCATCGAGCAACGCGGAAATCGAAGCGCTGGTGCAGAAGCTCACGGATGAGATCGTGGCGAATCTGAAAAAGTAGCCGCGCCTGATGGCGCTCGGCGGAAAGGCATTCTTCACACTGACGGGCAACGTGAGTTCCGCGCCGCGCATCGAAATCGCATGGCGGCGAGGGTGGATGGAAATCTCGAACGGTGAAATGCATTCCGCCGCGGTGGATTCGATGCGGCTTGGAATTTCCCCCGGGTGGCAGCCGAACCAAAGCGTGTCTGGCACGAATGTCGTTTGCCGTCGGGCGCGCGCCCGGCTATTCGCAATGGGCTCCGAATGAAACGCGTCCTCATCTTCACCGCCGGCTATGGCGAAGGCCACAATGCCGCAGCGCGCGGACTTGCGGCGGCGCTCACCGAGGCGGGCGCGGAGGCGGAGGTGCGCGACCTTTTCCGCGAGACGTACGGGCGCAGGCAGAAGATGGCGGAGCGGCTCTACATCGAGTGCATCAACCGCGCCGCGCCACTGTGGGCCGCGGCGTACCGCCTGGTGGATCGCACGCCGCTGATGCGCTGGATGATGCCGGCAATGGGGGCGGTGAGGCGGAAGCTCGCGGAGGTGCTCGCGGAGCGGCAGCCGTGTGCGGTCGCGTCCGTGTATCCGGCGTACGGCTGGCTGCTGGACCGGATTTTTCCGGGGAAGAATCCGCCGTTCGCATCGCATACGATCGTGACGGACAGCATCACGGTGAATTCCGTGTGGTGGAAATTCCGCTCGGATTCGTGGATCGTGCCGAACGAGGCGACCGCCGCGGTGATGCGCGGCGCGGTGTCTGCGGAGCGCGTGCATGCGCTCGGCTTTCCGGTGCAGATGAAATTTACGGATTCGACGGCGGTGCGCACGCCGCCGGGGAATGGCGAGCCGCTGCGAATTTTCTACATGGTGAACCACGGGTATTCCGTCGCCGCGCGGCTCGTGCGGAGGCTGCTGGAGATTCCGGGGATCGCGCTCACGGTCGCGTACGGGAAGGAGAAGGCGGTCGGGCGCGCGATCGCGGAAGCCGCGCAGTCCGCCGGGCGGAAGATCGAATTGCACGGCTGGACGCCGCTCGTGCCGGAACTGCTGCTGCGAAATCACATCCTCATCGGCAAGGCCGGCGGCGCTGCGACGCAGGAGGCGATCGCGGCGAAGACGCCGATGATCATCACGAAGGCGCTGCCGGGGCAGGAGGAGGGGAATGCGCGGCTCATCGTCGAGAACGGTTGCGGCGCGCTGTGCGAATCCGACGACGCGATCGTGGACGCTGTCGCGAACGCGGCGGAAGATCACGCGGAGCTGTGGCACCGTTGGCATGCGGCGATCGTGAAGCTGTCGAAGCCGGATGCGTCGCGTGAGATCGCGCGGTTCATCCTCGCGCAGCCTGCGTCAGCGGTTGTGTCTTGCGTGGATGGTGGATGCGTTCGCTCACCCGGAGGGTGAATGGAAATTTGCCGACGGTACGAATCACCGGATCGTTTGCGCAAAGCAAATGTGCCCCGGAGGCGGCGCCGGGAATCACGCGATTTCCGCCGCCGCCTCCCGAGCGGTTTAACTTTTGACGGTGATCCGGTGGCTTGCGCCAC
>BJFP01000128.1 GCA_014189875.1 Verrucomicrobiota bacterium
CGAAAATCACGTTCGCCTCGCTCCCGGTGAGGATTCCGCGCTCGGCAAGGTCGTGCTCGCGCTCGGCCATGATTTCCAGCCTCGTCACGCCGTCGTCGTCGAAGCGCGGGCGGCCTGACTGGAGGAAGCAGTTGTGAACGAGGATGCCGCCGGCCCCGAACACCGGGGCGGTTCCTTTAATTTGAATGTCCCACACGTCAGATTTACCGGCATCCTCAACGCCAACGACGGTATCGGTCATTCCGATCTCGACCGGCTTCCGACCGCGTCCGCAGTAGTAGCTTTCCGCGCGCCGGGATTGCTTTCTGGCCGACACGAATCCGATGACCTCCATGAAGCGGATGGCGTCATTCACCCAAAGCGCCAGTTCGCAGCCCGGATACTCCTTGCCGCCGGTCTTTTTGATGACGTGGTTGATGTTCGAGTGGATGCCGAATCCGAGAAGAAGAAACTGAACCTGCTGGCAAAACTCCGGGTCTTTCGCGAAGAACTTCACGTTGCGTCCGGTCTTGGAAACCCATCCGTCACTCTCGAACAGCCCGCGCAGGAACTCCCGCACCACAAAGCGCGGACTTCTCCAGATGCACTCCGGCACCGTGATTCTTCGCCGGTATGACTGAACGCCGCGATGGTCAACGTACGTGTCAATAACTCCAAGCCCGGTGAGTAGTTCGCTCAACTTGTTCCGGCTTAGTCTGACTTCGTGCGCGTTGGCGTGTTTGAATTGCCGGGTGGACGATTCGCCCATCAGTTCATTCACGAGTGACGCAATATCCTCGCCAACATCCATGTCTTCATCGCAGCAACAGAATGAAATGCAGTCGCCGTGAAACGATCCATCCCCCATGAAGTAACCAAGCAATCTTCCCCATTTCTCAGTGATCGTAAGCGATACCTTCGTTCCCGCAAATCCATCCCAAGTTGCCTCATGAATCGTCTCTGAGAAGATCGGAGGTTGTAGCGCGATGGTCTGTCCGAGTGATTTGTGCGCCATGACGAAATCGCCATTCGGCATTGCGAGTCGGTGATCCGCCGTGCATGTAACCCTGTATCCAAGTTTGGTCGTCACCTCGAGCGTCGCCCTCACGCCTTTGCGTTTTTTGGCAACAATGATGCCGTGGTCGCAGCGCGCTCCAATTCGGACATCGCGGATCGGAATCAACCCGTCACTCGTTCCGATGCGAACGTCGCCGCCTATGCAGTCCCGATCGTTCTCCGGATAATCCTGATCGAAGATCGATTCATCCCCGTCGCACTCGCTCGCGATCGTGTAGCGCCTCCACGCGATTTGTTCCGCGGTCCACCCATAAAGCTGGCGTCCGCGCTTCTCCCGGTAGGTGTAGGTCGTGTGAAAATGCTCCTCGTAGTGCGGCGCGCGCGGCAGCACGCCGTCGGCGAACTCGAACCACGCCGCGAAAATCTTGATCCAGCCGTTGCCAAACTTCCCGGCCTTCATGTCCTCCAGCGACACGGCACCCTGCCAGTTGTTGTAGAAGAAGCCGTTCGCACCTTCCGCCGTGGACTCCATCGCGGCCAGCGAGCGCGGCCCTTTCGACAGCGACGCCAGCGACGCCGTGATCACCTTCACGTCCGTCCGCGATCCGGACTTCGGGTAGCGCGCGGCCTCGGTGTACCAGATCGCCTGGCGCGTGCCCGAGATGCCGGCTTTCGGGTCGTTGGCGGTGTCATACTCCCACAGCCCCTTCGTGCCGTCGGCGTAGGTGAAGCTCGCCTTCTTCGTGTCGTAGGCGAACTTCGAGTCCCACGGAAACTTGTCGCGGATGCTGTATTCCGTGAAAATCTGCCACACCTTCATCACGCGGCTGCTCTCGTCCCCGATGATCAGCCCGTCGGTGTGGAAGCGGCGCGCATGGTGATAGAAAAGCTCGCCGAAGAACGTGCTGGATCCCTTTTGCCGCGGCTTGAGCGCCTGCAGCCGTGGCGCGATGCCGTTCTCGATGCACCACTCGTACGCCTCGTTGATCCGCATCTGGAGGATGTTCGGAACGGGCGTCACCATGTTGTGATCCTTGTCCTCGATCTCCACCATCGTCGCGAAGTGGACGATCGGGCTGCCCTGGATGAGCGCCACGGCCTCGTCGTTCGTGATCTGGCTCGTGTCCGGCGGCCGGTATTGCTGGCTGCGACGGTTCGGCCCCCGGTAGTTCACCGGCATGGACTCGATGCCGTGCCAGTTCTTGCGCAGGTAGGTCTCGATGCCCTCGCTCGGCTCCAGCTTCCCGTGCTGCGCCTCAAAAGCATCCATCGCGTCGTCGAGGCTCGTGTTTGGGATGATCTCCAAGACCTTCGCCATGAACAGCACGGCCAGCATGGGCGCGCGGCTCCGGCCCTGATCGCAGTGGATCGTGATCGGTCGATCGTCGAGCCAGTTGTCGCGCGCGAATCGCAGGAACGCTGTGAAGCTCTGCGTCTGGAAGTAGGCTGTCGTCGCGTCGATCAGGTTCAGGTAAAGGTCGCCCTGCTCCACGAAACTGAGATACCGCTTGTCCGTTGGTGACAGCTTCCCCGCCTTGGCCTGGTGGCACGTTTTGCACGCATGGATGATGCACGCGGATTTCCCGGCGGAATGCAGGCGCGGCGCATTGCACGCGGCCCGGTCGCCGATGGATAGCTTGCCGCTGATGAGTTCTCTGGTCATTCCTTTGGATCCATCGTGCTGAGTTTGATGATGGCGACGACACATGCCGTCAGCGACCCAGCCGTGACATACACGCAAATCGCCAGAAGGAATCCGTACAAGCAAGCGACAGCCACGAACGCCGCGGCCATGAGCAAAAGCGAAAGTGCCGTAATTATGATGAGTTCGCGGGTCACGGATGCTCTTCGATGAATTTTTGAATAAGCTCAGGTAGCGCGGCCCTGGCCTGCATGAGCTTGTCGAGTTGCGTGTATGAAGAATCCTGGGTCCAACTAAATCCTACCCATTCCCGCTTTCCTTTGTGCAGGAACTCGCGACCGAGACACCAATCGGTTCCGTGATTCGTTCTTTCAAGCGTTTCATGATGAAGCAAATTAACCTCCCTTGCCTTACACAGCAAAAGCCGCGAAAGTGCTTCGCGACCGAGCGCGGCGTTAAAGATGGCGTTGTTATTCACTTCATCGTTCAAAAGAAGCTCGGCGATTTCAACGTCGGATTTTTCTGTGAATACGGTTTTCATGTTTGGGATTAAAGTGCTGTAATTATGGTGAGTTTATTCGTTGTGGTTTAGAGTCCAATCGCGATCCAGAGATAGGAGCGCCACAGTCGGCGCAGATAGTGCGCGGAGTCAGGATGCTCGAAGCCGTGGAGCTTCAGCCAGCCGAGCGCGATCGTGCTCGCTTCCCACTCCATGAGCATCACCGCGGCCACGCGCCCCAGTGCCACGCACGCCGCGAAGATCGCCACCGGCCACGGATGCCACTTCATCGCCACCGCCGCGAGCGTCGCGGAAAAAAGCCCGAGCGGAACAAGCGGCGACTGCACCGGCCACGATTGCCACACACGAAAGCTGATCCCGTGAAGCCGGACGTGCTGAACCGCGTGCGCGGCCTCGTGCGCGGCGCAAGCAAGGGCACGCATGTCCTCTCCGCGCGCCGTGCGCGGGCTCAGATGCACATGCCGGATGCGCGGCTCATACCAGTCACACGTTCCGACCCCGGCGGTGACTCCGGGCAGAAGGCGAATCATGCGCTGCGCGATTTTGAGTCCGGTCATGATTCGGATTTCAAAAGTCACTCCCCGGCGGAGGCTGCGGCAACGGCGCGGGCTTCGGCGCTTCAATCTCGATCGCCTGCGCTTGCTTCGGCTGGCTCGTCGGACTCAGCCGGCGCACCACGTCCGCAATCGCCGCCGGGTCCGTGATGACAATGTTCGTCGTGCCTGCAGTCTCCTTCGGCAGCTCGGGCTTGAACTCCTCCCGCATCCCTTTCAGCAGCACCTCCATGAGCTTGTCCGAATACTCCCGCTCGTAGCCCACCAGGTTCCCAAGCTGGAACACCGGCTTCACCACCCCGTGCACCGCCCGGTTGTAGGCCGAGGCGAGCAGCGTGTCCTTCGCGTCGCTCGTCGCTTCCCGCTCCAAATCCGAAAACCCAGGCACGCGCCGCCAATATCCAAGCTGCCCACCAGTGAGCCCCGCGGCCTTCCGCGCCATCGCCGGCGCCGGGCACGCACGCAACGCCCCGAGATACTTCATGATCTCCGGCGGCAACCGGCGCAGCAACGCCGCCGACTTGCTCCGCGGCTCCTTCGGCTCCGCCACCGGATGCAACTCCACTTCCTCATCCACCTCGCCAGGCATCAGCGGTTCCGCCTCCATCGGCTCCGGTTCCCGCGTTTTCTGCACCATGTCGTCAATCCAAGACTGCCCGGGCGCTTCCGGCGGCGGCTCCACGTTCGCAAATTCGTCCTCCTCGCGCTGCCTCGATCGCGGGCGTCCGCTCATGCGTTCCCCTTTGCGGCTTCGTCGAGTTCGGTAAGGAGTGCGTCCCGCTCCTTTGCGAGCGCGTCCCGCTCGGCGCGGAGTTGGCGAATCTGCGCCTTGTTGCAGATCGGGCAATTCCCGCCAACGGTGTTCGCGACACGCTCGGCGTCCGTGTGATGGGCGCAGAACATGGCGTGTTCGCCAAGGCTGAAGGCGATGTCCTGCTCGTCGCGGGCTGCGTTGCGCTCGGAAAACCAGCCATTCAGCTTTTCTTCAAGTTCCGTGATACGCTTGACCTGCGATGCGATTGTCTCGTCCGCAAATTTTGACGAGTAAGGGCGCTTGCCTTTAAGCGCGACAGAAAGTTGCCTGTTGAGTTCATCCTGCTCGGCGCGGGCGAAGGCTGGCCAGTCGCTCGGCGGCGAAGCAGTTGCCGAGGAATCCTCGGTAGCTGCGGCGAGCTTGGCGTCCGTCTCAGGTGTGGGCGCGGGCTCGCTCATTCCTTCACAGCCTCCACTCGGCACGCGAAAAACGCCCCGATCGTGCTTTTTTTCCCACGGCGGACAATCGCCTTCTTCCCGCACCGCGGGCACTCAAACCGAAACGCCCGATACTCGTGCATCACCCTCGCCACACGGTCGCTCGCGATCATCGAGTAGTTGCACCGCTCCGTCGGGCACTTGATCTCAGGGTTCGTCGGAGACGGCGGCACCACCGGCAACGTCCCCTTGTCCAGCCCCTTTGGCGTCCCCTGAAAGCACTTCCGATACCGCCAAATCTGGTTGAACGGCACCCCTCTGTGCATCTTCTTCTTCCGCGCTTCCCACCCTTTCTTCCCCATCTCAGACATGTGCGCCTTCGAGTGCGACTTTCCCCCCTTCGCACGCCACTCCCGCGCACGCTGAACGTGGTCCGCAATCAGCGGCACCTTCACGATCTGAGGCTCAGGCTTTGGCTCGGGCATGGCTCGGTTGTCCGCAAATTAACGGCTTTCGTCAAGCTGTTTTTATGGCGGAAAATTCGCCTCCCCCTGTTGGGCCTTCGACACGGGCCGTTTTTCTGGAAATTTTTGGGCGAAAAAGATGAGGGAATTTCGCGTTCATGTTTCGGAGGGAAAAGGGGGCTTCGACACGGGAGATTTTTGCGAGTGGGAGAGGGGCAGTTAAGTGAACCCGAGATCGCCCGTGGGCGGGAGCGGGCGGCATGGAACGTCTGCCCATCCGCCCCGGCTGGCACCGTGGGTCGTGGTCGCCGACGCAATCGTGAACATGCTGAGTGGGTGACGGGGTCGGATAGGGAATCGAGGCAGGCGGGTGATGCGAAACGATGAGGTCGAGGCCGCGGTCGGCGGTCGGTGGTTTTCGCTTTCCGGTTTCAATTTGATTTTTTGTCTATTGTAGGACGTTATCACTTTGGTTAAGTAGCTGATTTCGTGGCACTTGCGGCATTCGCTCTAATTTCCATAACTTCCGGCGGTCTTTTCATTATGGTAATTACAGTGTTCCGGTCGCGGATCGGTCGAGCACTGGACCGGCTCGGCTGGCATCTTTGACGAGCATCGAGGCCGCGGTCAAGCTCCGGCTTCCGTGTGACCACTTGTGACCACGCCCTCCGGCGCCTGGCCTGCATCCGGCCCGATGTTCGTCGGCCATGCACGCGCGCAGCTTGGCCCCTCGTGTGGAGTTTTCGATTTTGCGATCCAGTCTCAACTGCTGATTTTATTGCGATTGGGTCTCAATAGCATCGCCCCGTCCTCGCCTCGGCCCGAAGTCCATGAAACCGGCCAAACCCACGAAAATCCCGAGAAACGCCCAAAAAGCCCATTTCGCCAAAAATCCGACGCTCTATAAGCCCCGTGGTGCCCTTTTGATTGACCGTCCGCTGTCCTGCCCTTGCCAGAATCCCCGCGCTGGCAGGGCGGCGGCAAAGCGAGCGGCGGCGTGCGCGGTCTTTGGATTTCCGATCCCCAGCTTGTCCCCTCCCCTGCTTTCCGGCGTGCAGGTTTCCGAGTCTGATTTCCGCCTCGAATCGGCGGGACGGATTTCGGGACGGTTTTGTTTTTGAGTTTTCCGAGACCCCCCGAAAAGTCGCCGCTCACTGGCTGGATGTGTCGAGGGATAGTTGTTGTTAACCTCTAAAGAGTGTTAACACAACAATTCATCCCTCGAATCATCCCGCCGTGTGAGCCCCCGCCGGGACGGTTTGTGATTCGTCCCTAAAACCGTCCCGAATCGTCCCCTCTTACATACCTTAACCATTAAAAACAGGCAGCGAAAAGCCCGGCGTGCTGCGTGCAGGCCGGGCTTGATTGGAGTGGCTGGCTACGGTGTCGGCGGTGCCGTTGGTGAGGCTGAGAGCATTCCATCCGCATCCTTGTGCAGCCATCCGGCCGCGTGCAGGGCTCGGATGTAGCGTCTCATGGTGTCCGGTTTCCCTCCCCCTGAGTGGATCACGAACGAGCGAACGAGGTCAGCGAAGGTCCACGCCGGGATCTTGCTCGCCGCTTTCCACCGATGGAACACGACGAGAGCCGCGGCCATGCGGTCGTTGGTGCGGACGTGCGGTACGGGAGGCAGAGCCGGTGCCGTGCTGCGCTGCGCGGGCTTCGCCGCTCGCTGCTTTGGAGTGCGCGTTTTCTTGCGTCTCTGCCTGTCCACTCGCTCGCATATCTGGTCGAGGCGCCGTGTGTCCTCAGTGCCTCGCCAGAGTTTCCCCGCCGTGAACTCCACAACGCCCTTGCCCTTGGTCGAGGAGCAAATCTTGCGCGCCTCCTCCATGCTCAGTTCCGGGAACCGCTCGATCACCCATGCGATCACGTCGCTTTGCTCCGGTGTCCACGGCACTGTGCGGTCTCGCCAGTGAGTGAGTGCCGGCATGTCCGCCATCGCCCGATAGATCGGCTCCCGCCTGAAGAACGTGTCAGCGTGCTTGCTCATCGCGCGCCCCCTTCTTTTTCACCAACGAGGCCGCGAGCCTTTCCAATTTGGCCCTCGGCATCGCGCTCAACTGCTGCTGGAGTGACGGCGTTGCGGGCTTTGCTGCGCGCAGTCTGCCGAGTGCCGCCTCTTGCGTGAGCGAAAGCGCGCTCGCTCCCTTCTCCCACTTGCAGATCGTGTGCAGGCTCACATCCAACAGCCTGGCGCACTCGGTCTGCGTGAGGCCAGCACGGAGGCGCTCGGCTTTCAGCTTGTGCGCGAACGGAGCCGGATCGGGTCGTGGTCCATGATCGACTCCGAAGCCCATATCCTTTTCCATCTTCGCCTGCTCATCGGGTGACAGGTCTCGATAGTTGATCATTTTTTTCGCTGGTTGCTTTTTCTTTTTCATCGCTCCACGCTTTCACAAATTCGCAACGCTGGCAAGTGCTCATTTTGCTTTTCGCGAATCTTTTTTTCATAGGTGAATTCACACAAAACGAAAATAATACTTGCGCCGTTTTCACTTTGTTGCATACTCCCATCCATGACCAACACCACCACCACCACCAACGCCCCCGTCGCGACGCTGACGGAAACCCACGAAGTGATCCAAGTGAAGGGCGGAAAATTCCACCGCCCGAAGCAAACCACGCACGCCCGCATGGAATGGCTCAAGCCGATGCCTACCGAGTGCGGTTACACCGTCACGGCGCTGAACGTGTTCAACGACATCGCCCACGCGCTCGAATACACCGGCGGACACCGCGAGCACCTGTGCGCCAAGTGCTTTCCGCCCGCGACGCAGACGGCACACACGCCCGGACCTTGGGTGATTGACGGCGACACCATCCAAGGAGCGCCGGAACTGAACGGGGAACAACCTCATGCGGTGGAGGCCACTTGCGTCGCGGTCGTGCTCTCAAGGGAGCGCGGATCGTATCGGCACTACCCGAAGGAGCGCGCCGCCGCCAACGCCCGCCTCATCGCCGCCGCGCCGGAACTGCTCGCCGCGCTGGAAAAGATGCTCGCGCGCTGGGACGCCTTGAGCGTGGAGGATCTCGGCCCCGGCTGCCGCGCCATCGCAGACAACGCCCGCGCCGCCATCGCCAAAGCGACTGGAGGTGCCAAGTGAAGCCGAATCTCTTTTGCTTCGCCACCGGCGGAACCGACCCGCACGAGATCAAGCTGACGGTGCCGGAAAAAGACCTCGCCGCGTTCGCCGCGCTGCCTCATCGGTCGCGCAAAAGCATCCTCGTGACAAACATCACCGGCACGACGTATCGCGTCCGCCGTCACTCGTGCTCCCTTGGCTGCTACTGTGCAGCCCTCGCAGAGCCGGTAGCCAACAGCAACTAGCCTCTCCGCTGCGCGCCTCGCCTCGGTGGGGCGCGCAAGCGGGGAGGCAGTCCGCCGAACCGACAAACCACACACAAACCAAAAACATGACCACTGCTGAATCATCCGCCCCCATGACCCACAACGAAGCACTCGCGAAAGCCGCGAAGCTGCTCCGCCTTGCCCAATCCGCCAATCCGCACGAAGCCGCGCTCGCCGCCGCCAAGGCTCAAGACATCATGGACCGCTTCAAATTGAGCGGCGCCGACATCGCGCTGGACGGAAGCAAGCCCGTCGAGAACGTGATCCACTGTCCGCAGGATCCGCTGGACACCGACGGCTCCGCCCGCTGGAAGGGCCAACTCGGAATGGTGATCGCCAAGTTGAACCAGTGCAAACTCTACGCGGGGCCCGACGGTTACTGCCTGATCGGTCGCCCGAGCGACATGAACGCCGTGCGCTACCTCTACGCATGGCTCACCAAGGAGATTGATCGCCTCGCCGCCGCCGGATGCGCGGGTTGCGGCCGAACCTACTGGAACAACTTCCGCCTCGGTGCCGTGGAAACCGTGACCGCCCGCCTCTCCGCCGCCGCCCGCGAAACGGTCGCATCGGTGAAGGTCGAAGCGGCCGCGGCCAGCACCGCCGCCGGAAACACGCTGGCGCTTGCGCTTGTCGAAAAGAGTCTCGCGACGATTGAAAAGCAGACGCAGGAGGTCGAGGACTACGGGAAGAAGGTTCTCCGCCTCCGCTCGCGCTCGCGCTCCGGCTCGCGCTTTGACAGCAACGCCCGCGCGCAAGGTCGCATCGCCGGCGGACAGATCAGCATCGGCGCCCGCGGTGCCCTCGGCTCATCGCTCCGCCTCTCCTGAAGGACGAAACGCCGAAAGGCGTCCGCGGGTAATGCCCCGCGCTGACGAGTCCACCACAAACCACACACAAAACCGACCCATGAAAACCAAGACCAAAAAAGCATCATCCGCACTCATCTTTGAGGGCGCAGGCTGGGAAAAAGCACCATCCTCAGACGTTGGAAATTGCAGGATCCGCACGCGCCTTGTGAATGACGACGGCGTGACGATCTACCTTGAGATACACGGCTGCGAGCGGACGAAATACACCGCGCGCCCGTTCGATTTCACCGGCTACGCCTCGCACTGCTACGCCGCCGACTGTAACGAGTCATCTGAATGGAAAAGGCTAGAGGGAAAGCCCTTCAGCTACACCGCCGCGGGCCTGCTCGCGTGGGTGAACGAAAATCTGCGCTGCTCATTTACCGCGCTGGAAGTCGTGAACGACGGAAGCGCAGCGGTCCACGAAACGGAAGGCGCGCTCTGCCAGTCCACGAAGCGCGAGATCGCTTTTGCGGTCCCAGGGGAAAGCAGCATCATTGACACCGCCGACCCGGTCACGCGCCTCGGCCATTGGAGCGGGGAAAATCTCGCACAGGTTCAGATCCGATACCCCGGCGCGCAGATCGTCTTCATGGACGAATGGATCGCAGCAAAAGCCGCCGAACAGAACGCCCCGGGCGAGTGGCAGGAATGCACCAAGGATCGGCATTGGGAAATGCTGGAAGTGCTCCCGCCGCGCATCCAACAGCGCGGCGCTTTCCTCGTCGGCGAGCCGATGGATCACAACGCAGGCACCGGGGAAGCACGCTATCAAGCGCACCGCGAACTGCACGGGGAGTTTTTCGTCTATTCCCGGCCCGTCACCGTGCGCGAGTTTCGCGCGCTCATCGCCTAACCCACAAACCGACCCATGAACAAGCCCCACGACCTGAACACACTCACACTCGCCACGGCCTCGGCCCAAGGCATCACGTTCGCCGAAGCGCGCCGGGAACTCGGACGCCGCGGGGCGTTCGTGCGCCAGAATAACCGCCGCCGCCGGGAGATAGACCGCATCCGCGCAGAACAAGCCCGCGCGCTCGCCGATCGGATCTCGCCGTAGCACCGAACCGCGCCCGTCCAAAGCCCGCGCTCCTCGTCATGAGGGCGCGGGCTTTTTCGTGCCCGCTCACTCCCGCCGAACGATCAGGCCCTTCTTCGCGTAATGATCCAGCTCCGCGCGCTCACGGCTTCGCCTCCGAGAGGGTGAAGTCCACCGAGAAGTCCACGCCCTCGCCCGCATCCTCCTCCACGGTGAAGCCACGCCGCCGGATGATCCGCGCCAGCTCGCGCGCGTCGTCGAGCGTGATCTTGTCGGTGCCAGCAAAGCAGCCTGGCAGCGCGTCGAGCACGATGTAGCCGCCTTTCCATTCGGTGCCGGTTACGGCGGTGATGTGCTTGTCGGTCGCGTTCTTGAAGGTGATCACGGCTCGATCCTCCCGTCCTGGATGATCACCGTGCATTCGTCGCCCTTTGAAACGCGCTCGATCCACACCTG
>BJFP01000129.1 GCA_014189875.1 Verrucomicrobiota bacterium
GCATGGCCTCGTCGAGGTTCGGGCTGATGAAGCCGACGCGCGCATGGATCGGCGAGCCGGACAGAGACTCCACGCGCACCCGTACGACCTTCCGCTCATGCACGAGCGGGAGATCTTTTTCATACGCGGTGAACATGCACCACATGCGCGGAGCTTCAGATTACCATCAGCGCGTGACCGGCGCGGGCATCAGGATCACCTCGAAGTCACGGCCCTTCACGCGTTTCAGCGTGTTCAGTTCGTCGTCGTTCCAGCGCGGGTCCGGTGCGCCGCTGAGGAACCAGTCGGAGCCGTTGTCCGCGACGATCATGCCGTATTTTTTCAGCGCAGTGAGGATGACCTGCGCGGACGCCGGGAATTTCGAAACGTCGAAATCCGCGCGCAGCCGCACGCGCATTCCCATCGGCGGGAGATTCGCATCGGTGAGCCGGCTCGCGAAGTGCGTGGCGGGCGGCACGTATGCGCGCCGCGTGCGCACGCAGGTGAAGCGCAGCGCGTGGTTGATCGCCTTTTTCTCCACGGCCTCGTCGTAGCGCACGAGGCCTGGAAAAATCGGCAGCCCCGCGGCGTCCGCAGAGGTCCAGCCTGCGGGCCGCAGCTTGTTCGATGAGAGATCGAAGATCGCACCCGATCCTGCGTGCCAGCTTTTGCCGTCGGCCCCGGGATGTGCGGAGAAAAGTTCGTACAGCTTCCACGCATCGCGATCGATCACGATCACATGCCGGTCGCCTTTGGCCGCGGGGCCGCCCTCGATGGGCGCATCCGCCGGGATGGGATACGGCCCGGGATCGCTCTCGTCCTTGTATTGAAACTCCACCGGCACGCGCGGCTGTCCTGCGCCGACGACGATGAACGGGATGCCGTTTGGCGCGCCGTTGTAGGTCGTGCCGAAGTCGGGATGCAGCGGCTTGTCGAGGCCGATGCTTTTCACGAGCGCCGCGGAATTTGGATCCACGGGGTCGCGCGAGATGTCGCGGTTCCACGGATTGTCCGCCGGGAAAACGCCCTTTGCGGGCAGCGCGATGTCGCCCGCGAGCGATGCACCATGAAGCGTGATGCCGAGGAGAACAACAAGCGGCGCAACGGAGCGGAGGGAGCGGTGCATGAGATGATGAAAGCAAATCACAGGCGGCGCGCAGTCCTTTTCTTGCCGCCAAATTGCAGGGATGAAAAAATGGCGTGCGCTCCGATGGTCGCGGGTTTCATCTCCGAATTGTGAAAACGTCCCTGCTCCTCCTGTTCGCCACCGTCGCACTCTGCCTGCCCTTCCACCCTCTGCGCGCTGCGGAAAACGCCGCGCCTGCAACTCCGGAGGGCATTGGCTGGGTCGTGAGGGAGATCAACGGCAAGCTCGCCGCGCCGTCCGGTGAACGCGGTCTTCCCACTCTGCGCCTCGATGCGGGGAAAAAGCAGGCTTCCGGTTTTTCCGGCGTGAACCGCTTTTTCGGCGGCTATGAGCGCACCGGGGAGAAATTGAAATTCGGCATGCTCGCGGGCACGATGATGGCCGGGCCGGACGATCAGATGGCGACCGAGACCGCTTTCCTCCAAGCGCTCCAAGGCGTGAGCGGCTGGCGGATGAACAAGGCTGATCTGGAACTGCTCAAAGGCGAAAAGGTCGTACTGCGCTTCACCGTGGGCGCGGCGGCAAAATAGAGCTGCGAACGATTCAGCAGATCCTCGCTTGGTAAGCGGACGATTCCGTGCTAACAGGATTCCCCATGTCGCACCGCCTCATTCTCCTGGCCGCCGTCATGGTCTTCACCGGCTGCGCCCGCAAGCTGCCGCCCTACGAAAAACCGATCGCGCGCTCGCAATTCCAACGCGTCCGCACCACGGCCTACACGCACACGGAGAGCGATCACTTGCAGCATGGCTCCCAGACGTGCATCGGCACCACGCTGCGCCACGACGCCGTCCACAGCGCTGCGGCGGACTGGTCGCGCTGGCCGCTCGGGACGACTTTCCGCATCCTCGAAACGGGCGAGATTTGCAAGGTGGACGACATCGGCTGGGCGCTCTCGGGACGCAACACGATCGATCTCTACAAGCCCACGCGCGGCGCGATGAACGCGTGGGGCACACGCACGGTGAACATCGAAATCCTGAACTGGGGCGACGATCACGGGGCGCTTGCGGTCCTCAGCAAGCGATCAAAATACGCGCATGTGCAGCGGATGATGAAGGATCTCGAAAAGCATGTCGCCTCGAACCGGAACACGCCGCCGCCCGTCACGATCGCCGCATCCGCGGAAGTGCCCGGGCCCGCGCTCGAAACGTCCGCGCCCGACGCAGGCGGTCTTCGGGTGAGGAACGATCGCGGGGCGCGGAATTGAGCGGAAACTCCGATGGGAGAAGCTCGGCTGCGCGGCGCGCGTTTTTTCAGTAAATCATCGCATCTTTCGGCGGCTCGGCTTTCTCGACTTTCTCGGCCTTGAGCACGGAGATGCGGCGGCCTTTCTCGATCGGAAAACTCGCGGTGCCCGTGATTTTCACCCACGTCATCTCGGGAAATGCCGGAAGCTTTTCGGCCTCGACGAGCGTGGCGACCGGGCGCGCATCGGCGGCGCAGCAGGTCATAAACATGCGGACCGCCTTGAAGCGTTTGCCGTCGGCGTTGTTCGAGGAGTCGGGCATGAACTGGCCGATGAGTTGCACGCGCTGGGCCTCGAAATCCTTGCGCAGAAGATTGTCCTGCGCGGCGTAGAGCAGGTCCAGCACCTCGGCGACGATCATGCCGTCGGCAGTGCGCGTGAGGTAATCGGCGACCTTGCTCCCGGTCGCGGGGGCCGCTGGCGGCTGGCTGCCGTCCTTCGTCGGGAGCGTGAGGTCCGCGGGTTTGCGGACGGCGGATGTGCCGTCCGGCGCGGGAGGGACGGCGTTTGGGATCTGTTCGAGCGAAGTGGCGGCCGCGCTCTTTGCCGCGGCGGGCTTGGCGGCCGGGCGCGTGAAGGAAGACTGCCAGGTCGTGTCGGTGCCACGGTTTTTCACGAGGGTCTTGCTGAAGCTGAAGCCTTCGAGCGGCGTGTAACGCGCGGCGACGACGATGGGCACGAGGAGGATGAAAAATGTGATCAGCTTGCCAGTCGCGAGCCGGCTCAGGCCGTGGCCGCACTCGCCCGAGGAGCAGCAAGTGGCGTCGCCCTTGAACACGACGAAACTCAGCGCCATGACGCCGAGCACGACAGCCGCGATGAGCGCGTAGATGCGGAACTCCGGCGCGAGCATGGAATTCATGGCCTTCGTGAAATGGAAGTAGAGCAGCACGGCGCTCCATGTCGCGAGCGTCGCGGCTGGCAGCCAGCGGGCGAAGAGGGATTGCATTGTCAGGAGGGTAGGGGCGTTTGTGCTCTGAGGCAACCAATCGGACTGCGGCGTCATTGGACGTTAAATGTTGGACGTTGGACGTTGAAGTCCGCCGCAGGCGCGTTGCGAATTTGAACGCGCGTCGAGATATCGGGGGGCCGCTGCGCGGGGCTTAACGTTAAAATTTTAACATCCAACGTCCAACGATCGTCCCGCGACTTTTTGGACGCCTTGCAAAAACCAAGGACCAAGGACGATCAGCGCCCCGTCTCCATCATCGCCCAGCCCCAGCAGATGAATGCGATGAGCGCGAAGAGGCCGATGGCCATGAGCACGATGAAGCGGCGGCGGAAGATGAGGCCGTAGAGCCAGAAAAGTTTCAGGTCGAACACCGGGCCGAAGAGCAGGAAGGCGAGCTTTGCCGCAGGCGGAAAAATCGTGAGTTGCGTGGCGGCGACGAACGCATCCGTGGTGCTGCACAGCGCGAGCAGCGCGGCAAGCGCCATGAGCGCGACCACCGAGAGGAAGGGTGACTGCGCAAATGGCGCGATGGCCTCGCGGTCCACGCCGACGGCGAACGCGCTCGTGATCGCCGTGCCGATGACGAAGAACACGGTGACATCGAGGAAGTCCGCGGTGGCCGACTGGATCGCGAGCATCACCTTCCGCATCGGCGAAGCCTTCGCGACGAGCTGCGCAAAATCCAGCGGCGCGGAATCGTCGCCGGCGTCGGCGGAGATGCTGAGTCCGGTGCGGCGCTTCACGGGGGCCGCGGGTGCGCTTGTCGCCGCGACGAGACGCTTCGGAAGCTGATGCACGACGAGCGCGACGAGCACCGCGATCGCGTAGCCGAAGCCGAGACGCAGCGTGACCATGAGCCAGGCGTTTTGCCCCGTGAACGCCTTGAACGTGCTCAGCGCGACGATGGGACTCACGATGGGCGCGGCGAGCATGTAGCACGTCGCGACGCCGAGCGGCAGGCCCTTGCGGATGAAACGCCGGACGACGACGACGCTGCCGCATTCGCAGATCGGAAAAATCAGCCCGAGCAATCCCGCGAGAAAAATCGCGGGTGCGGGGCGGGACGGCAGCAGTTTCGCAATACGCTCGGAGGACACGAACACGTCCACGAATCCCGAGATGAGTGCGCCGAGCAGGAGGAACGGCGCACCCTCGAATAGCACGCTGAGGAATGCCTTGGCGAAGTCGGCGAATTCGATGTGAAACCAGTTCATCGTGATGTGGCGGGCTGCGGTGCGTGGCGGAAAGTCATGCCCGTCATTCCGCGTTTTGTTCCGGAGTTTCGCTGCTGCCGCCTGCGAGCAACTCGGGCGCCTGGAGGCTGCGCGCGGTTTGTTCGAGAGGCTTCGCCTCCTCGATTGCCTTGCCGCCGTTCGCAGCGTGCAGATCCTTGAATTTCCGCGCCGTCACGAAGACGCGCGTCTCGAGCGAGCGCGTCGCGTCGTTGTAGGCGTCCACGGCGTTGCCGAGATTTTTCCCGACCTTGGCGAAGTGATCGCCGAGCTTCGACAACCGCTCGTAAAGCTCCGCGCCGAGGTCGCTGATCTGCTTCGCGTTTTCCGCGAGCTTTTCCTGCCGCCAGCCGTAGTGGACCGCGCGCAGCAGTGCGATGAGCGTCATCGGCGTCGTGAGCATCACGTTTTTTTCCGCGCTGAATTCGATCAGCTCCGGGTCGTGCTCAACCGCAGCGCCGAAGAATGTTTCCGCCGGCAGGAAGAGCACGACGAACTCCGGTGCTTCCCCGAACTGCTCCCAGTAGCTTTTCGCCGAGAGCGCCTTGATATGCTCGCGCACCGCTTGCGCGTGCTCGCGATACGCGGCGATGCGAATCACGTCATCGTTCGCGGAAATCGCGCGGTCGTACGCGCTGAAGGGCACCTTGGAATCCACGACGATCGTCTTTCCTCCGGGCATCTTCACGAGCATGTCCGGGCGCAGCCTGCCGGCCTCGCCGTCTGCGCTCTGCTGCTCGTAAAAATCACAGTGGTCCTGCATCCCCGCGAGTTCGACGACGCGCCGGAGCTGGATCTCGCCCCAGCGTCCGCGTGCGCCCGTCGAGCGCAGCACGCTCGCGAGGCGACCTGTCTCTCCGCGGAGCTGCTGCTGCGTTTCGCCGAGGGATTTCACCTGCGCGATCAGCCCCTCGTAGGCACCGGCGCGGGTTTTCTCGATTTCGTTCATCTGCGTGTCCACGCGCGCGAGCGATTCGCGCACGGGCTTGAGCAGTTCGGCGATGGCCTGCTGCTTCTGCGCGAGATCGCCGCTCGCCTTTTCCTGGAACTGCCCGAGCGCCGACTTCGCGAGTTCGAGGAACGACGCGTTGTTCTTTTGCAGTGCCTGCGCGCTCAGCGCGTGGAATGCGTCGGTGAGCTTTTTCTGCGCATCGTCGAGCAGCGCGAGCTTCTCTGTCGCCTGCTGGCGTTCCTCGGAAATCTGCATCCCGAGCGCGGCCAGTCGGGTGTCCGCCTCGCCCTTTGTCCGGCGCAATTCGTCCAGCGCACGCTCGCGTTCGCCGGCCTCGCGCTGGAGATCCGCGACACGCGCGCGGGCCGCCGAATCGTTAGCCTCCGCGGTTGCGAGATTCTTCGAGAGCCCCAGCTTCTCGTCCGCGTGCGCGGAATGCAGCCGCGCCTCGGATTCCGCCACCGCTGCGGCGGTCCGCTGACGGAGGAAAAGCCACGCGAGCACCGCGCCGAGCATGGCTCCGAGTATGGTTGCTGCGATGAGGATCGTATCTTGTATGGTTGCTGCGATGAGGATCGTATCTTTCAAGGCGAGGCATCCTGCGTGTGCCGGCGCGCAGTGGCAAGGACCGGCGAAGGTCGCGCACGTTTCGCACGATTGATGGTTTTCTTTTCTCCGGCTTTCGGCGATTCAGGCCAGCTCTCATGTCCGCCCGCACACGAAAATTTCCCATCCAGTCACTTCTCGGAAGATTTCGCGTGCCGCTCGCGGCGGGAGTTGCGTGCGCTGCGGGAATCGCTTCCGCCGCGACCGGGCCGGAGAACGCCCTCCTCGTCGTGAACGCCGACTCGTGGGCCTCCACTGCCATCGCGAACGAATACATCGTCACTCGGCGCATCCCGCCGCCGAATGTCGTGCGGCTGCGGAATCTGCCGTCGTTCGAGTACATGAACGTCGAGGACTTCCGCACAAAAATCCTCGGGCCGCTGCTGCGCACCGCGGAGCTGCGCGGCATCGCGCCGCAACTCGACTGCGTGATCTTCAGTGCGGATTTTCCGTGGGCGATTGATGTCAGCGCAGACATGGCGGGGAAGCAGTTTTCAAAGGCGATCAGCCAGCCTGCGTCCATCACCGGGCTCACGTATTTTTATCAGTTCACGATGCGAAAGGATCCGAACTATCTCGGACTCAACGCAAATTTTTACTGCCGCCAGCCGCTGCTCACGTCAATTCAGGCCCCTTGGAGTGAAGAGGATCGGAACGCCTATCTCGCTGCCATCGCCGCGCTGCGCGAGAAGCCGGCGCCACCTTTCAAGGCACCGGACAAAAACCTGCCGTCTCCGCCGAAGCTCTCGACCTCGCCGCCGTCGGAAGAATCCGCCCTGCAGCCGATCCTCGAAAAGCTCACTGAGCTTCGAAAGCGCCACCCGGCGAGCACGGAGCTGCACTACAACATCGCGTGCATCCAGGCGCGGCTCGGCAATTCCGACGCGGCCATCAACGCGCTCCGCGGCGCGGTGGATAACGGTTGGTGGGATATGCGCACCGCCGCCGCGGATCCGGATCTCGCGAGCATCCGCGGCAGCGAGGATTTTGTGAATCTCGCGAAGCGCGCGAAGCTCGTGAAATTCGATCTCGCGCCGACGATGGGCTTCCGAGGGAGCGCAGGATGGCAGCCGAACGGACGGTGGGCCGAGGCGGGCAAGGGGATTCACTACATGCTCTCGACGGTGCTCGCCTGCACGAGCGGACGCGGGAATTCCGTGAACGAAGCCATCGCATCGCTCCAGCGATCGGCCGGTGCGGACGGCTCGCGGCCAAAGGGGACGGTCTATTTCATGCGGAACAACGACGTGCGCTCGACGACCCGTGAGTGGGGATTCCAGCGCGCGGCGGAGAAGCTGCGCGAGACCGGCGTGTGGGCCGAGATCCTGGACGGCGTGTTGCCGAAGGGCAAAGGCGATGTCGCCGGCGTCACGATCGGCAGCGCGGAATATTCGTGGCCAGCGAGCGGGAGCAGACTCCTGCCTGGGGCGATCGGCGACAATCTCACGAGCTACAGCGGCGCGATGGGCGAGTCCGACGGGCAGACGCCGCTCACGGAATTCATCCGCAACGGCGCGGCGGGCGCGAGCGGTGCCGTCACCGAACCGTATGCGATTCAGGCGAAATTTCCGACGCCCTTCATCCACTTCCATTACGCGCAGGGCTGCTCGCTTGCGGAGGCCTACTTCCAATCGCTCGCGGGGCCATATCAGATCCTCATCGTGGGCGATGCGCTCTGCGCGCCGTGGAAAAAGGATATCACTGTGCAGGCGGGCGACCTGAAGCCCGGCGCGATCCTCAAGGGCCGCGCGGTCATCTCCGCCACGTCCGTTTCCAAGGACGGCATCACTCCGGGTGCGTTTGAATTTTACCTCGATGGCCGCCGTGCCGCCGCGGCATTGCCCGGGAAACCATTCGATCTCAACACCGCCGAAATCCCCGACGGCCCGCACGAGATCGTCATCACGGCGCTGGGATCCGACGGCCCGCTCACTCGCGGCAGCGTGCGCGTTCCCGTGGTCGTGAAGAATGGCGAGACCGAGTTGCGCGTGACTGCGCCGCCTGCGTCGGTGCCCTGGGACAGGCCGATCGAGATCACCGCCAGCGCACCGGGTGCAAAGACGATCCGCTTTTTTCAAAACCTCGACGAGGTTGCGCGGATCGAGGGCGAGAGCGGCACCGCGAGGATCGATCCGCGGATGCTCGGGCAGGGCCCGGTGCGCATCCAGCCGCTCGCGGTGTTGAGCGAAACGAAACAGATCCTCGGCGAACTGATCGCTGTGCGGATCAAGCCGCCCGCTGCGCTTCCTGCGCGGGCAGCCGCTGCGCGCATTGTGTGTGCCGACGGATTCACTGTCACGAATTCCGGCGGAAAAAAATCCACCGTACAAAAGGCCGACGGCGACTGGCTGAAAAATGCGGGCGTGCAGGACGGCGAGGCGTTCAGCGTCGAGGCGTGGTTCAATGTCGCCGCGACCGACGTGTATCAGTTCCAGCTTCGCGGCGCTGCGGATCTGCGCATCTCCGTGGACGGCCAGGTTCAGTCGTGGCCGCACGGAACCGAGTGGTGGTTCGTCCCCGTGCATCTCGAAGCAGGGAGGCACACGGTGCGCATCGAAGGCAGGGCGAACGGCGAAAAGCTTGACGTGCGTTTCGGCGGCCCTGGCTCACGGCGGCTGGACGGCGCGCATTTTCAGCACCCGGAAGGGAATTGATCCTTTGTTCCAGAAATGAACGGACGGATGGATGCCGCAGGCGTGGAGTGCCGGTGGAACGCGACCTCCGGGCGCGTTTCGCGGATGGGATGCTTGCGCCCCGCCTAAGAAGCGTGCCCGCAGGTCACGCTCCACCGGTGCTCCGTCCGGCACGCGTCTCTCGCGGAGTTCGCGGTCACTTCGCAAACGTGATTTTCCCGCCCTTCGCGTCCGCGGTGACCGTCTCGCCTTCGCGGAAATTTCCGGCGAGGATTTCCATCGAGAGCGGGTCGAGCAGTTCGCGCTGGATGGCGCGCTTGAGCGGACGCGCGCCGTACACGGGATCGTAGCCTTCGGCGGCGAGGATGCGCTTTGCCTCGTCGGTGACGACCAGTGTGAGTTTCTGATCGGCGAGCCGCTTTTCCAGGCGCTTGAGCTGGATGCCGACGATCTGCTCGAGATCCTTGTCGCTCAAGCGGTCGAAGATGATCGTCTCGTCCACGCGGTTCAGGAACTCGGGGCGGAAATGTCCGCGCAGCGCCTCCATCACGCGCGCCTCGCGCTGCTCGGCATTTGCATCATCGAGGATGAACTGCGAGCCGATGTTGCTCGTCATGATGATCACGCTGTTCTTGAAATCCACCGTGCGCCCTTGGCCATCGGTGATGCGCCCGTCGTCGAGCACTTGCAGCAGGACGTTGAACACATCGTGGTGCGCCTTTTCGATCTCGTCGAAAAGGACGACCGAATACGGCTTGCGGCGCACGGTCTCGGTGAGCTGCCCGCCTTCCTCGAATCCGACGTATCCCGGAGGCGCGCCGATGAGCCGGGCGACGCTGTGCTTCTCCATGTATTCGCTCATGTCTATGCGGGCCATCGCGTTCTCGTCGTCGAAAAGAAACTCCGCGAGCGCGCGCGCGAGTTCCGTTTTTCCGACGCCGGTCGGGCCGAGGAAAATGAACGAGCCGATCGGACGATTCGGATCCTGCAATCCGCTGCGCGCGCGGCGCACGGCATTCGACACGGCGATGATCGCCTGCTTCTGCCCGATGACGCGCGCGCCGAGCCGCTGCTCCATCTTGATGAGCTTCTCGCGTTCGCCTTCGCGGAGATTGGAAACGGGGATGCCCGTCCATGCTGCGACGACCTTGGCGATTTCCTCGTCGGTGACTTCATCGCGCAAGAGTGGCGGCGGCGCCCCGCCGCCGGGTGCTGCGGCGCCCTCGCCGCGCAAAGCTCCGCCGCGCAAGTGCCCCGCCGCATAGTCCCGCAGTTTTTCCATCTGCTCCGGGCTCCTCACGATGTGGTCGAAGTATTCCTTCTGCCAGAACGTCCCGCTGCGTCCGAGCAGCTTGTTGAGCCGGTGCGCCGAGACCGATTTCCACGCCTGCATGATGTCCGAAAGCTGCTGCCCTTCACGCGGTGTCACGAGGCAATGCACGTGATTCGGCGCGACTGCATAAGCGTCGAGATCGTAGTCCTGTCCCGCGCGGTTGCGCAGCGTCTCCTCGACGATCTCGCGTGCCTTGGAATCCGCCAGTTCGCATGCGCCGTGGGATTCATCCAGCCACGCTTCCCACCGCTCGGAAAACAGGCGGTGGTATTCGCGCACCTGATCGGCGCTGTGCGGTTCGCGGTTGCGTTCGAGCCATTCGTTGCGCTCGCGCTGCCACTGCTGCACGCGGTCGTGAGGCATGGAGTCCTCCGTGCGCCATGTGACGAAGTAGCAGACGCCGCGCTGACGCCAATGCGGGAGATTGCCGCTGTGCGTGGCAAAGACATCGGCTTGGGGATCGAAGAAGATGTCGCGGGGGAGTTCGTGGGCTGGAGTTATGCGCGGCGAGGGCGCCGCGGCATTCGGCGACGAGGGCGTCGCCGCCACACTTTGAAGGCGCTTCTCCAGCTCGGGGATCGTGCCGTATTGCAGTTCGCTCGCCTTCCCGAGATCGCCCCGGCGCTGTGCCTGTTCCAGCTCCGTGCGTGCGCGTTCGAGTTCTTCCTTCGCCTTGCGTGAACCGCCGAGGATGGCCTTTTCCTTTTGCCACTGTGCCTTCAGCGCGGAACTCTTTTCCTTCAGATCAGCCAGCTCCTTTTCGAGCTTCGCGAGGCGGTCTTTCGAGGCAGCGTCCTTCTCCTTTTTTAACGCCTGCCGCTCCATCTCGCCCTGCATGATCGCGCGCTCGACCTGATCGATCTCCGTCGGCATCGAATCAATTTCCATCTTCAGCCGCGACGCCGCTT
>BJFP01000130.1:0-5174 GCA_014189875.1 Verrucomicrobiota bacterium
TGGCATGTGGACAGCGCGACCGTGGAGGCCGACACGTGGCTCTGCACCTACTTCGGCGCGACAAGCGAAGCGCTGCGCAATGACGAAGCACAGCGTCGCGTGGACATCGCGGAGACGCGTGCGGAACTGATCAAGACTTTCGGCGGCGAGGACGACGCAGGCTTCGTCGAATTCCTGCGGGAGAACTGCTACGACCTGCACTACGCCCCAGCCCCGCACGCACGGCCGATTCCATTTGGCATCGGCAATCTCTGGCGCATCGCGACGGAGTGGCCCGGCAGCCCCGTGCCGCCGTGCATCCACCGCGCGCCGGAGACGCAACCGGACGAACCGCCGAGGCTGCTGCTGATCAGTTGAACTCTTGGTTTTCCCAGCACGAGCCTCTGTCCATCCGCTGCACTTCCCAAATCATCCCCATCAACAGACTCCTACACTTCCGAAACATCCGAATCCTCGAACTCCCGCCGGACATCACGACGCCCGAGCAGATCGCGCCCGTGGTGAAAAAGTGGGCGCGCTGACGAATCCGCAATCTCCCGCTTGGCATTTCAGCGGGAATGCGGTTCACATCCCCGCTCCCATGAACCTCCGCCTCCTCTCCGCCGTCGCTGCCGCACTCGCGCTGCCGCACTTTTCCATCGCCCAAAAGGCGAACACGCTTCCGAACAGCCAGCTCGCGCCAGGCGAGAAAGGGCTGAAGAAACAGCCGCAGAAGTTCAAGTGGGACGACATGGATCTCGGGCCGTTTTTCAGCGGCTGCTACAAGGTCGGCGACAGCACTTCGTTCAAGGGCATCGCGGTCGCAGTCGGCACAAAGGACGCGCCGGCGACGATGCTGTTCGACTCGGAACTGCTGCGTTTTCACGCCGCGTGGGAAGGTGGGCTCGCGAAATTTCCGCGGGTGCGCGGCGGACTCGAGGGACAGATCGCGGCGGACGGCGATGTGAAGGTTTCCGCGGGCTGGCGGACGGGCTGGGGCACCGCGATCAAGGACGACCCGCGCGAGAAACATCAGGGCAATCTGCCGGGCACGAAGTGGCACGGCATCTACGTGCATGGCGATGCGAACGTGCTCAGCTACTCGGTGGGCAAGCAGGCGATCCTCGAAATCCCCGGCAGCGAGGTGCGCGATGGCGTGCGGATTTTCACGCGCACGATCACGGTCGGCGCGGGCAGCGAAGCGCGCAGGCTGCTCGTCGCGGATGCTCCCGGCGCGGCGCACTCTGCATCAAAGGGAATCGTGGCGACGGAAAAAGGTGGTGTCGTCACCGCTGCCGCGCTGCGTGGTGCGCAGGGCGTGAGCATCGTGAGCGATGCGAATGGCTGCTTCGTCGTGGATCTTCCGGTGCTCGCGGCGGAGACGACTTTCCAAGTCGCATTCGGCAGCGCGCCGGTTGCGGACGCTGGAAAACTGACCTCCGCTTTGCAGGCTACGACAAAGCTTGTCCTGCCCGCCACGTTCACGAAAGCCGGTCCCGCGCGCTGGGGCGCGGCGCTCGACGTGCCCGGCAAGCCCGGCGACAGCTCGCAGCCCTACACGGTGGATGACATCACGCTGCCGGAGGACAATCCGTTCAAGAGCTGGATGCGCCCCGGCGGTCACGACTTCCTGCCGGACGGCACCGCGGTGCTCGCCAACATGAGCGGCGACGTGTGGCTCGTGTCCGGCCTCGACGAAAAACTCGAGCATGTGAAGTGGAAGCGTTTTGCGACCGGACTTTTCCAGCCGCTGGGCTGCAAGGTCGTGGATGGAAAAATCTACGTGCTCGGCCGCGACCGCATCACGCTGCTGCACGATCTGAACGGCGACGGCGAGGCGGACTTTTACGAGAGCTTCAACAGCGACAGCGTGGTCACGGAAAACTACCACGAATTCGCGCTCGATCTTGAGACGGACAGCGCGGGCAATTTTTACTACGCAAAAGGATCGCCGTGGACGCCGACGAACCAAAGCCCGCACCAGGGCACGATGCTCAAGGTGAGCAAGGACGGCTCGAAGCTCGAAGTCTTCGCGACCGGCCTCCGCGCGCCAAACGGCCTCGGCATGGGGCCCGGCGATGTGCTCACGTGCAGCGACAATCAGGGCCACTGGATGCCGGCGAACCGCGTGAACATCGTGAAGCAGGGCGGCTTCTACGGCATGACTCCCGCCGCGCATCGCGAGCTGGTTTTCAAGCGCGCCGACGGCACGGAATTCAAGGCAAACCCCTCGCTGCAATCCGCGCGTGATGAATTCAAGACCGAGTTCTGGGGCAAGGCCGAAACGCCGATTCCCGCGAACGGAAACGACCTCCCGCTGTTCTGGCTGCCGATGGACATTGATAATTCCTCCGGCGGCGAAGTGTGGGTGCCGCAGGGCGCAAAGTGGGGCCCGTGGGCCGGCCGCATGTTGCAGACGACGTACGGAAAGTGCGCGCTCTTCGGCGTGACAATGGAGACCGTGGACGGCGTGCAGCAGGGCGGAGTCGTGCGCTTCCCGCTCACGTTCAAGAGCGGCATTATGCGCGAACGTTTCAGCCCGGTGGACGGCCAGCTCTATCTCAGCGGACTGAATGTGTGGCAAAGCAGTGCGGCGAAGGACGGCTGCTTCCAGCGCGTGCGCTACACCGTCAAGCCCGTGACGATGCCGATCGGCTACGTGACAAAGGCAAACGGCGTGGAGATCGAATTCACCGCGCCGCTCGACGCCGCGAGCGCTGGCGACGCCGCAAACTGGGGCGCACAGCAGTGGAACTACGCGTGGACCGGCAACTACGGCTCGCCGGATTTCTCCGTGCAGGATCCGAAGAAGAGGGGCAAGGACACCGTCGAGGTGAAAAAGGCGACTGTGAGCGCGGACAAAAAGCGCGTCTTGCTCGAACTCTCCGATCGCGTCCCGGCGATGACGCTGCGCATCAAGTGCAACGTGAAGTCCGCCGACGGCACCGAGGTAAAATACCAGCTCGATAACACCATCCACCGCATCCCCGGACAGAAGACGGTCGCGCGGTGACGCGACATGGCGGGAGCCTGCCATGGACTTCCAAAGCGATGCTGCGTCGCGGGCCTTTGGCCGCCGATACATCGCTGTTTCCAAAGTTCATGGCGGGCTGTGAAATATTCACCGATGAATCCCCGCGTGCTCCCGCTCTTCGCGCTGCTCGCCGCCATCGCGGCAGTCGCGTGGTTTTTCCTGTCATCCGGCCCCTCGCCGAGCGCGGGGAATGCAACCCCTGACCCGAAACAGGCGGCCCAAACCGCTGCCGCAAACTCCGGGGGCACGGCAGGAAAAAGTCCCGCGGCTGGAAATTCCTCTGCTGCCGCCGGGAAAAAAGCGACGGTGGATTGGAACAGGTTCGGGATGCTGACGGGCGGATCCGGCGAGCTCCCCGAACCGACACCAGAGGACATCGCGCGCTTCCTCGCGAAGAACGGCGAGACACCGGCAAACCTCGTCACTGCATTTGAGAAAACGCACGACCGCCGCTGGCTAGAACGCGCCCTCGAACTTTTCCCGGGCAGCCCCGTCGTGCTCATGGCGGCGTTGGAATCCATCCGCGGTGCCTCCCCGCGGGCTGGCGAAACGTATCAGCCCGATCCGCAGCGCATGGCGTACATCGATCGCTTCAAAGCCGCGGATCCGAACAACCCGCTGCCGTGGATTTTTTCCGCGCAGGAGTTTTTCAACTTGAAGCAGACCGCCGACGCGCTCGCCGATGTCCGCGCCGCACTCGGGCGCCCCGCATTTTACACCTACGCCACCGAGCGCATGGATAGCGCGCAAAAGCTCTACGAGAGCCTCGGGCTGGGCCCCGTCGAGGCCAGTACCCTCGCGATGTTCGGGCTCACGATTCCGCACACGACTGCCGCCATGCAGTCCTCGCGCAGCCTCATGGAATTGCAGAAGTCCGCGTCCCAATCCGGCGACACCGCCGCGGCGAACGAAGCGCTGAGGCTCACCTACGATCTCGGCCGCACATTCGCCACACCGGAAGCTTCGCGCATGCTCATCGGCCAGCTCGTCGGCATCGGGATGGAAAAGCGCGCGCTCGAGGCGCTGCCCGCCGGCTCACCGCCGGACTGGCTCAAGGTGAACCCTGCTGAGCGGCTCGCCGAGATCGAACAGAAGAAGGCGTACATGCAGGGATTCACCAATGGAATCGAGTCGCTCATCCGGAGCCAGGACGGCGACCTCATCGCGGAATACCTGCGCCGGGTGCGCACCGAGAGCGAGGCCGCCGCATACGAGTGGCTGAAGAAGCAGAAAAGATAGCGCGTCGTGTCGGAGCGCAGGTTTGCCAGACACGGCCCCGCCAGCGCGATCTTCGCGACACCGGCGCGATTTGGTGTAATGCGGTTGCACGAATGAAACCCGTCATCGCCATCACCATGGGAGACCCCGCCGGCGTCGGCCCGGAAGTCTGCCTGCGCGCGCTCGCCAGCGAGGAAGTCGCGCGCATCTGCTCTCCGGTTATTTTTGGCGATGCATCCGTGCTGCGCGCGTGCGCTGCGAAGACGGGCCTGCCCTTCGACGCAGCGGTGATTTTGGAAAAAGACATCGCCGCCGCGACGCGTCCCGGCGTGTGCGATCTCGGCGTGATCGCGCCGGATGCATTCACGCCGGGCACGATCAGCGCCGCGACCGGACACGCCGCATTCACCTATGTGAACCGCGCGATTGACGCTGCGCTCGCAGGCAGCATCGCGGCGATCACCACCGGGCCGCTGAACAAGGAGGCGATGCACATGGCGGGCTTCCATTTTCCGGGACACACGGAGATTTTCGCGTCGCGCACGAACACCGCGCGCTCATGCATGATGCAATATTCCGAGGAGATCACCTGCACGTTTGTCACCGTGCATGTCGGCTACGCGCAGGTGCCCGCGCTGCTGACGAAGGAACGCATCCTCGACGTGATCGAACTCACCGCCGCCGGGCTCGCGCGCATCCGCGGACGCAAGCCGAAGCTCGTCGTGTGCGGGCTGAATCCCCACGCGGGCGAGCACGGCCTCTTCGGCGACCGCGAGGAGGAGCGCATCATCGCCCCCGCCATCGAGGAGGCGCGCGCGCGCGGCCACGACATCGAAGGCCCGCTGCCGCCGGACACCGCATTCCTGCCGTGGAAGCGCAAGGCCACCGACGCCTTCGTGTGCATGTATCACGACCAGGGCCACATTCCCGTGAAGGCGCTCGC
>BJFP01000130.1:5518-10878 GCA_014189875.1 Verrucomicrobiota bacterium
CTACGTCCCGCCAGTGACCGTGTAGCCTTGGCTCCGCAAATCCTCGGCGAGATCCTTTTCCATCTGCGCGGCTGCCTCAAACGGCATCGGGTTCAGATGCTCGAAAAGTTCAGGCATCAGACGAACCCCGTATTTCTCCACGGTCCACGCCGATTTGTAGCCGTGCTTGTGGTTTTCAAACCGGTGCTCCACCGGCAGCCCCGTCATGCCCACATAAACGCACGGCTTCGACGGATCGCGTTTTCGATTCAGGCGGAGCACCGAGGGATGCTTCGCCACGGCATCCTCGAGGAGGATGACATAGACATTATGATGATGGCTCGCAGGTGTGCCCATCGGCACGGCGAACGTCTGCGATTCTCCGCCGGGAATCCATCATTCATGCGAGCCGCCGCCAGCCCGGCGTATCTCCGCGATTCCGCATCTTGCCGCCGTCGGTCATTCGACCCGCAAGATTTTTGACGGCAGCGCAGTCCGAAATGCCCAATGGAAAGCCGCGCGAAAATCCGTGGCCACCGTGAACAAATTCCGCGGAGTTCCCGTCGAAGAATGCAAATGAACGAGACCTTCCCAATCCAATTCCTCGGCGGAAGCCAGGACGGGGCCTTGATCGAAGGCGACAAGGCGCCGGACGTGTTCCTGGTGAACTGCGCGGACGGCGTGCAGGAGATCTACGAACGCCGGAACAACGAGCCGCCGTTTGTTTACGTGCAGATCGGTTACGCCGGGAACGAGACGTGGAAGTAGCAACGGGCGTTTGCGCAGGACTGTTCATCCGCAAACCGCGCGTCGCCGGTGATCGGCTGCAAAAAACATCCGCGCAAATCCCCGGAGGAAACGCACCCGTCTGTCATGTGCTGGAGGAGGAAAAAGTGGAGCGGGTAGAGGGAATCGAACCCTCCTGGCCAGTTTGGAAGACTGGAACTTTACCACTAAGCTATACCCGCATTGCGTGAGGAATCTGGCGTCATTGCGTCACAGATTCAAGGCCGATTTCGCGTGGATTGCGCGTTCACCGTCCGCGTGGATGACGCGTTCACCGTCGCGCAGCTTGCGTCGGCAGGCGGGACGCCCGCCGCACTCCGACAGACGGAGACGCCTGTCCCACTCCGGCCTCACTGCTGCGCGGGGAGCATTCCCGTCTTGCGCGCGTAGTCGAAGACTCCGCCGGCATCGATGACCGGACGCACTTCGCCGAGGGGCTTGAGCGGGTAGGTCGTGCCGTTCACGGTGAGCGTATCGGCGTCGAGATCCAGCGTGGCGATGTCGCCGGTGTTAATTTTTTCGCACAGGCGTTCGGCGGCGTCGTACGGGTAGAGCTCGCCGGTGGCGACGCAGTTGCGGAAAAAGATGCGCGCGAAGGATTCGGCGATCACGGCCTGGCAGCCGGCTGCGCCGAGGGCGATCGGGGCGTGTTCGCGCGAGCTGCCGCAGCCGAAATTTCTCCCGCCGATGACGATTTTATACGGCGTCTGGGTCGCGCCCGCAGGGAAAAATTTCACCGGGTAATCCTGGTCGGACAGGCCGATGAGCGCGTAGCTGCCGAGCTTCTCGTATTCGTCGGGCTTCGTGGGCACGAGCGTGAGGTATTGCGCGGGGATGATCTGGTCCGTGTCAATGTTGTCACGGACGACGAAGACGGGACTGGTGATGGTGTTGGCCATAGGCAGGGCGGGTAAGAAAGCGAACGGGGGCCGAAAGGGAACAGGAATTTTCTGCCGGGCGGATGCGGGGGTGGTTTTCCCATGCCTGTGGGCTGGCCGGATTGTGCCTCGCCGGTGCAACGCCCAACGTCCAACGCCCAACGCCCAACGCCCAAGGTCGGAGTTCTTTCCCTGGGCGTTGGACGTTGGACGTTTGTGCCGCTGGCCTTCGCCAAGCCTCCACAGATGCGCGGCATGAATGGCCACACCTTTCTCTGCTGCCCTAATTTTTCTGCTTCCACAAAAATCCGCCGCTGCTCTCCGCCTCCTCGCACCATTCGCCGGTGAACGACGACTGCCGGAAGAGCGCGGCCTGGCTTTTCTCGATTTCGGCGAGCGGCACGCCGCGTTCCTTCGCGAGCTTTTCCATGAGCTTCCCACGGTCGGCATTTTCCGCCGCGACGGTCTTCTTCACGTAGTCGCCGTATTCGCCCACGGGCTGGTTGCGGATCGCGAGCAAGCCGGAGCGGTTTTCGCCGACGAGGCGGGAATTTTTCAGCGCCTGGATTTCGCCGAGCCGCGAACGGCGCGCGCTCTCAGGGTTTTCGCTCACGTTCGCGTCCGTCTTCTTCGCGGCGTCCTTGGGCTCGTGCTGGTACACGTCCAGTTTCATTTTGATGTCCACCTTGAGCGGCTTGTCGGTGCCGAGCTTCACGTCGAACGGCTTGCATCCGCCGACGATGCCGAGCGTGCCGAGGAGGAGCGGAAGTAGGTGGCGTTTGCTCATGGTTTGAACGGGGTGAATAGGAAGAGCCGGTTCAAATCTCCGGGCGGGTTAAAGTTCACCTCCAGTTCGCGTCTGCCCGGCTGCCCGTCAAGTTTCACATGCAACTGCCCGACCGGTTCGGTGATCCAGAATGATGCGGTGCCGGAGGTGTACGGAAAATCGCGGAGGCTCTCGAGGCCGATGCGCAGGCCGTCGCGCTTCGCATTCGGCCAGTCGCGCGGGATCGCTGCGATGAGTTCGTCGAGCTTCGTGATGCGCAGCTTGCCGCCGCCGGGCGCGCGGAGATCCCCGACGAGGCGCATGAGCGATGCGCCGTGTCCATTCACCTCGATGGTCGCGTCGGCACGGCCGGTCATGGAGGCCTTGCCGGGTGTGAGCTTGTCGGTGATCTCGCGCAAATCCAAGCGTGTGCCGGAGACCCAGCCGGTCCACGGCTCGCGCGATTCGACGAAATAGGTGAAGCCTGCGCGGATTTCGCCGGAGCACATTTTGCCGCCGCCGTCGCCGTTGATGCCGGCCTTGTCGAAGGTGAGGCCGAGCCACCAGTCGCGCCCGCGGAAATTTTTCCAGCGCACCTCGCGCACTTTCAGCGTCTGCACGAGGTTCTCCGAGCGCGTTCCGGGCGGGAGCTGGAAGTCAATTTTGCCCGAGAGCCCGCGCAGGTGGATGTCGAGTGTGGCGTGGTCGTAGTCCTGCTCGGGCACATCGAGTGCGAGCTTCAGGCGCGCGTCGCTCAGGCGCTGGAAGTCGAGGTTCTCCGCGTGCGACTCGAACGGCATCGGCAGTGTGAGCCGCGCCTGGCCGTCGAGCGCGAGGACGAGCTTGCCGGAAGTGGCGGAGAAACGCTTCACGCGCCATGCCGGCGCGGGCGTCGCGGGCGCGGCGGCTTCCATCTCGGCGCGGCGTTTTTCCACGAGATCCATGTACCAGAAAAGGTCGGGGCCGACGTGGATCGCCGGGCCGACGATCACGATCTCTTCGAGCTGCCGCGCGCGGAGGCCGCCGGGCGTCCAGCGGATGAAAATGCTGGGCAGCACGAGTACCGGGACAAACGGATCGAGCGGCGAGACGAAGTTGATGTTCGACAGCTCCAGCGTCTGCAGTTCCGCCGTCTCGGCGCTCAGCGGATCATTCAAGGGAACATTCGCGAGATCGAGGTTCAGCGAAAAATCCAACGGCGGAACGCCGAGGCCAAGATCATCGAGCGAGACGCGCGCATTGCGGAGATTCACCTCGTCGGCGATGAACGGCGCGGCGAGCGCCGATGGTGCAGACGCGTCGGCGGCAGCGGGCGGCTTCGCAAACATCGCGCGACACTCGTGATCGAAGCGGAACGCCGCGCCGTCGAGATCCACGCTGTGGATGCGGTGATGCTGCATGAGGTCGGCGAGAGTGAAGGTGATCTTCACCTTCGGCAGCGAGAGCCACTCGTGAAACGTGCCCTCCGGCGGATCGGGAATGCCGAAGTGCAGGTCGTGGAATTCCACGGTCTGCAGCGCCGTGCTGGCGGCACCGGCATTTTCAAACCGCGCCGTGAGCGCGCCGCGCATCGGCGGCATCCCGGCGAGACGGAGATCCAACTTGCCGCCATCCACGATCACGCGATCAAAATTCAACGGGAATCCCGGAGCGGCCGACGTGCCGCCATTTCCAAGAGCTGACACGACCTCACGCCACGCGTCGTTGAAGGTCAGCGACGGCGCATCCAGCCTCACCTCGCGGATGCGCCCTGCGAGAAGCTCGGAGCCGGTGAATCGCACAGTCGCCGCCGCCAGCGTCGCGGGTGCCGCACGGCTGTCGCGCGGGGTCACGGAGAGATTTGCAATTTGCAATTTGCCGGGTGAATCCGGGCCGGTGCGATCGGAGCGAAGGCCGGCTGCGTGAAGCGTGACGCTGCCTTCCACGAGCGGCATTTTTGGAAAATCGAAACGGATGCCCGTCCGCTCGATCGCTAGGTCGTCCACGCGCCACGGATGCGCCGGCCCTGCGGATGGGGAATTCGTGCCGAGCAACGCGAGGTCCTCCTCGGTCAGCGCGACCTGCGCGTCATTCACCGCGAGGCTGCGCAGGTGCCCGGCGGAAAGCTCCGCCACCGTGAATGCGAGCGTCGCATCCGGGACTGTTGCGATCGCGCGGCCCGCAGGCGAGCGGACCGCCAAACCGTGGAGCCGCACGAAGCCGGGCTTCGCGTCTGCACCCGGCGCGGCCATGCCGGGGATCTCCGCGTCGAACCGTCCCTCGGCTGACGGACGGCCCGCGAGCGCGGCCTTCACAGCGCCGTCCCGCACTGCGATACGATCGATCCGCCAGCCGGGATCGTTCGGGTCGCCGCCAGCCATCATTCTTTGCACCTCCGCGATCGCGGCGTCGTTCGCGGTGATGCTCAGGCCGTTCAGATTGACAGCCGTGAGATGGCGTTGAAAAAGTTCCCGCCACGAAAATGTGACGCGAGCCCTGCGCAACGCGAGCACGCTGCTCCGATCCTCGCGGAGCCGTACCTTGAGGCCGCTCACCGTCACGCCGCCCTTCGCATCGAGCGTGATGCGATCCGCCGCGACATTCCACGCGGGCAGCATCCGGTTCGCCGTCCACACGCCGAGCGGCGTGATGAAAAAAAGCGCGAGCATCCCGAGCACGATCAGCGCGAGGCCGGCGAGCAGGAGGTTCCACGCGATCGCGCAAAGCCAGCGGCGGCGCTTCGGTCTCGATGGCGGGATGGGCATGGCGCGCGGACGCTACGCGCGGGCTTCCGTGCTGACAATCCCGCCTCCGCCATTCCGCACCGACGAAAAAATGCCGGCGGCCGGGGATTCCAACCCCGTCCCGGTTTATTGCCGGGTTTCAACGGATTTTACCGCTGCCGCCGATTTGAACTGCGCAAGCGTGAGACGCAGGATTGGTGCCAGTTGTTCAATGTCATCGGCCCGCGT
>BJFP01000131.1 GCA_014189875.1 Verrucomicrobiota bacterium
GAATCGTCCTCCTCATACAATTTGGAAACTTGCGCGTGCAATTTCGTTGGTCAGCATGGCGTGGCCGGGTTCACGCGCCGCCGCACTGGCTCGGTGCATTGACGCCTGCGGAGATGCAGAAAGTGGACGATGCGCTCCGGTCGCGGCTGGGTCTTTGGATTTGCTCACCAATCACCAGTCACCGCTTCCGCCCGCCCCTCACCACGAAGCTCAGGTTGCTGGCCGTTGCCACGGCCACCCTTCGGGCTGCCTGCCGTTTCGACAGGCTCAAGGCCCGGAGCTTGCCGAGGGGCGGCAGGCGATGTCGCTCCGCTCCATTCCCCGCGCAAAACCCACCGCCCGTTTTTCCGCGCAAGACTTCCGCGGGAGGCCTGCGCCCTCGCGCAGGGGATCACGTTCACGGAAGAGCACGCCCTTTTCCGTTTCCGAAAATTCCTTCACCGCTTCGATGATTTCGGCCGCGGTGCTCCTGGCCCAAAACTCCGGCCCGCGGCTGCCGTGAGCGGCAAGGAGATGTGAAAGCCCGGCATCGGTGTCTGGCAGTCGAAGGCGGAAAGGCGATCGCTTGCTCGCGGATCATCGGTTGAAAAAGAGGAAGGCGAAGACGGCGGCGGCGATCGCGGCGGCGATCGTGAGCCAGAACCAGATCGCTTTCACCGTCGCCTCCTTGGCGACTTCCGTGTGTCCCCTGATGATCTCCGCGTTTGCGGCGGCGATCTCCGTGCCGGGGTTTGCCTGTGGTTTCACCACCTGCTCTATCGCGTTTCCGAGGCCGCTGCTCCGCTGGCGCACCTGCGTCTCCAGCTTCTGGTTCAGGAAGCGGCTCTCGAGCAGGTTGCGCAGCCGCAACAGCACCTCCGTCGTGTCGAGCGGCTTGGTCATGAAATCGCTCGCGCCTACGAAGAGCGCCTTGCGCCGCGTCTCCGGCGTAACATCCGCGGTGAGCACGACGATCGGCAGAAACTCGTCCTCGCGGATGACCCGCTTGATCTGCTCCATGACCTGATAGCCGTCCAGATGCGGCATGTACAGATCGATGAGCACGAGGTCCGGCTGGAACTCCGCAAAGATCGGAATCGCCTGGCGGGGATCCGTCGTGCAGCGCCATTCCAACCCGCCGAAAAGTTCCGACTCGCTGAAACTTTGCAGCATCCTTTCGAGGAGACGGATGTTCGATGGCTCGTCGTCAATGACGAGAATCCTGGCAGGCGGCAATGGGATGGGGGACATAGGCTGTGCTGGCACCGCTGAAGTGTTCAGTGGACTCCGAGACTGGCAGCACTTGATATACTGCACCGAATGCCTGATTCAAGCGCTATACCGAGCCCCGGGCCCCGCGGAGGGGAAAAGCGCGGCGGTCGGCCGGTTCTTCGGCGCCATCGCCCGGCGGTATCGCTGACTATCAGTACCTTATTCCATGCAGTCCCGCCCCTCACCGCGAAGCTCACAAATGTCTAAGCCGAGCTTCGCCGTTCTTATTGCGAGCCAATGCAGAACTGGCTCCGATGCTCGTAGGTGGGACTGTTTCCCAGCGAATTGAAATCACTGCGCACGTTGTTGCGATGCTCGCGTTTCAGAAGGCTCCAGTGATGGCGTTCTTTCTTCGCGGGGTCGGATTTGAATCCCTTGCCAGCCGACAGTCCCGCATGGTTGGTCAGAAAGTAGCGGCTCCCAAATTTGCTCCAGATGTGAACGTCCACTTTGAGTTTCCAATCGACAAGCTGGCGATGCCAGTCGGCAAAAATTGGCTTCCACTCCTTTTCCGTGCAGAGCTCCCGTGCTGGCTGATTTCCTCTCCGCGGCTCGTATTCGCTCATGCGATGGATTTCGATTCGTAGCAGATTCGAGTTGTTGGTGGCCAGCTTAAGGATTTCGAGAAATCCGTGGCGATAATGAATGTGCCTCGGATCGATATAGGGGTCGATGAAGCAGATTTCACCGGCCACTTTGATGAGCGGCGTGAGGTATTCGCAGTAATCGTCAGTGTGGAATCGCAGTTCGGCCGCGTGATTGGGTCTGATGTCTCCACGCTCGAACGGATCATCCGTTGCAACTACCAAAGGCTCCTTTGGGAACTGCACAGCCGTGGATCTCTCCGCAAAGACGGCGCGTAGTTCTCGATGCTTGTGACTGGCAATCGCCTCCCGGCACCATTCTGCCGAGCTTTCAGGAGGGCTGGGCAAACCTTTGGGACAGGAACGCAGCCGTCCGCTCTTGATGAGAAATTCGAGGACTTCCCGTGACACTTGAGAAAGCGCCTTTTTCTGCACCATCGCTTGCCGCCATCTCCCGCTGTGAAGGCTTCGCACGAGGCCATCTTGGAGGCACATGTGGAAAATCGAGCGGAGTCTGCCACTGGCACCGTCATCAGTGGTCTCCAACACCTCGGGGAGCAGCGCGTATTCCGGTAGGAAACTCACGTCAACACCTCCCGTAATCCTTCCTCGAAGAATCCGCCGGGCCAGTCGCGGATCAGTCGACCTTTGTCGTCGAGCGGCATTTCACTGACAGTGCTCTCCTTGCCATGATTTTCGACGTAAAGCACCGCGACCTTGTCCTTCGATAGCTTCCCCTCCCGGATGCGCCGCATGATCCGCAGGAGCAGATGCTCGCTATGCGTCTCACAGATGATGTGGGCGAGCGGGCGCTTTCGACGCGTGACCGCATCGGCAAAGAGGGTGCCGATCTCAGCCTGGAGCGCCGGGTGGACATGGCCTTCCGGTTCCTCGATCAAAAGCGTGCCGGCGGGCTCGTCGGAATAGTGATCCTGCTCGGCGAAGCAGGCCAGGAGCACGGGAATGAACTGGCTCAGTCCATAGCCCGCCTCGTTGAAATTGAGGTCAACACCGCGGTCGAGGTCGTGGAGCCAAAGCGTCGAAGCTGACTCCACCGCCGAGGTTGCTTGTGTCGCGGCACCGCGTCGCTTGCGGGATTTCATCTCCCCGTAACGAAGCTCAATGTTCGCCGTGAGCGCCTGATGCTTCTTCAACCATCGATTGGCTTTTTTCACCGCCTCCGGCTGCAAAATCCAATCGGGGTGTTGTGGGGCGAATTTCTGGCGGCGGTCTTTTGACGACGAAGAAAGATCACGAGGCGTGCGGAAGACGACACGATCCGGCCGCGTCCTCACTGAGCCGAGATAGTGTGTCGTGCCGACGAGGGATTTCAGAGGGCCATCGAAATGCGCCCAAGCATCGATAAACCACCGGCAAACGAGGTGGCTGCAATGCTCGACGATGAAACTGTGCGCATGAGATTCCAAATCGTTGCCAAGCCCCCAAGCGCCGAGCATGTCGTCCGGACTCATCTCGTGAGCTTTGTAACTTATCTCGTCAATTCCAAGCGCGACACGCACAGCGCCAAATCCCGGAGGCCTTTGCCCAAAGCTAAGATCACCGTCACACCGAGAGTGACGATTAAATTTCGATGGCAATCCCAAGCTGGCCAAGCGCAAAGAGGCTTCCGTATCTTTGAAAACCAACGAATCAATTTCTTTGGTGAATGCGCCTTCCTCCAAAAGCGGGATCAAACGCCCAAAGATTTCTGACAACTCGTCGCTCGCGTAACCATCCTCCATACGGAGGCGAAATTCGTGGGCAATCCATTTTTGCGCGGTGGCGACTGCGGAGCGATAACTTGGATGGCCAGTGCATGGAGGAAGCGAAATCCAGGCGTCCGATAAATCGGAAACAGACATAAACCCCTTCCCGTTGAGTTCAGACTGGAAGGTCAATTCATGAACTGATTCGACTCGGTGCAGAATCTTACCGCTCTCAAGCCCGACGATGCTCTGCGGATTGCTCCACTCCCAGCCAAACTTAATGAATGGCTCGCGGCCCCGGCCATGCGCCAACCGTGACCAACCGCCGTCGAGGACTGGCTTGCCATCTTTCATGATTGTTTCAGGGGTCAATTCGCCTGTCCGCCGCACATGCTCGGCGTAAAGCAGCGCCTGGATGATGCTCGATTTACCGCTGTTGTTCTTGCCGTAGATGAGTGTGATGGGCCGGATCGGAATCCTCTGTGTGCGCTTGAAGGCTTTGAAATTGCCCAGCAGCAGGTGAGTGATCTGACCAAAGGAGATGGATCGTTCTTCGGACATTTTTGAGAGTGCAGCGAGCCTGCTTCGATTCCACGCATTTTTCCATAACGATCGCCGAAGCCCCGGCGGTTTGTCCGGCTGCGCGAGCTTTCCGAGGCCGAGGCCGGTGAGATGAGCTCGCTCTGGCGCAAGCTCGTGAGGCTCCATCATCCCGACCGTTTCGCCCATGAGCCGGGGAAGCTCGAAACGTATGAGAAGCTGACCAGCGCGATCAATCATGCGCGGGACACGGGCGACCTCGCCACGCTGCGCGAGATCGCCAACGACCCGGACGGATTCATTTTCCGGCAAGGCTGGGGCAGCCTCGACTTCCGCGACGGCCAGCAGATCGCGCAGTTGAAACGGCTGTGGGAGAGTCTGGAGCTGGAGATTGTCCGCGTGCTCGAATCCACGAACCGCCTGCGCGAAAGCGCCGAGTATGAGCTGGCGCAGTTGGTGGAGAAACAGCCGGGCCTGCTCGATGCCGTGGCGGCAAAGCGAATCGCCGCGCTTGATGCGGAGGTGGCGGGACTGGAGACCGAAGCGGCGCGGCTGGTGGCGGAGATCGGGGAACTGACGGGTGACGGCGGTGCGGGGATCGCGTGAGGGTCTCGATCGAATCGCCGGATTTCATGCAGCGCGCATGCCATGTGCCGGCGCGAGAGGGGTGCATCACGAAACTTCTAATGATTCCCTTCGGTTCAGATTGTCGTTACCGCTGCGATCCACGCGGCGACTTTTTGATCATGCCATCTTCCAGCAATTGCATCCGTCCCTCCCGGTTTTCCGGTTTCGCTTCGGTACTCGTGGGCTGCGTGCTGCTTGCCGGGACTTTTTCCCAGGCACGGACTGCCTCGGAGCTTTTCAAGGACCGGCAGTACGGTGACGTGATCAAGGTGCTGACGGACGAGATCAAGAACAAGCCGGATGCCGAAGTGGCGCTCCAGCACCTGCTGCTGGCGGAGTCGTATTACCTCACCGATCAATTTGCACTGGCGCGGCCATTTTATGAAAAGGCGGCGCAGAATCTGCCCGAGGGACCAAACCGGATCATCGCGGAATTCCGTCTTGCGGGCGTGGCGTTCCGGATGAAGGACTTCAAGAGCGCGGACGCGCGAATCGATGCATTTGTAACGCGGCATCCCGCCGATCCCCGGGTCGGGACGCTGTTGCTTTACAAAATGAAAATTGCGGGCGCGGCGGGGGGAGATGCGGGCGCGCAGCTCGAACAGATCCACGGGCAGATCCAGGCGAACACGGGGAAATACGACGCGCTGACGGTCGCGCAGGCCGATCAGATTCTGTGCGATTATTTCCGAAAGTCCGGTCAGCCCGACAAGGCGGAGTCCATCTACAAGCGGATGGTGATGAGCTACCGGAATGCGATCACGCGGAAGCAGCGTGACAAGGAACCCGTGCCGGCGTCGCTGGAGAAGGCGCATGATTCCTCGGCGCTGCAGCTCGGTGCGCTCTACATCGAGAAGAAACAGCCCGGGGAGGCGGCCAAGTGGCTGGAAAACGTGCAGTTCGATCTCGAGTCGAGGCAGAAGGCGAAGGTGCTGCTGGCGAAGCTGGCATTTGAAAGGGGCGACTTCGACGGCGTGGGAAAGGTGCTCATCCCGAGCTTCGTCGAGACCGTGCCGCCGGGCGCCCTGAGGGACGACATGTTTCTGCTGCTCGGAATGGCGGAGAAAAAGAAGCCGGGCGCCGATGTCGGGAAGGCGGAGGAATTCCTGAAGCGCATCCCGCCCGAGGCAAAGGGATTCGGGCAGGCGCAGGCGGCGCTGGGCGACATGTATTTTGAAAAGGGCCTCGGTGAACGGGCGATCGCGCCTTACACAAAGTCGCTCGCGTCCGCCGACCACGCGCCGCGCGCGCTGCGGAACCTGGGCGAGATTTACCTCGGGCAGTCGAAGGCCGCGGAGGGCGCGAAGGCGAAGGAATTGCGCGACAAGGCGGTGGACGCGTTCCGTGAGCTGCTCACGAAGTATCCGATTTCCTCGGACGCCAGGCAGGCGCGCGATACGGCGGCGGCGCTTGGAGTCACCGGCGGCGGCGACATGACCGGGGCGTGGAAGAAGAGCGCCGATGAGCGGAAGGGCACTCCCGAGGGCGCGCAGGCGCTCATCAGCCTCATCCGGTTTTACGCAAAGCGCATCGCGGATGAGAAAACCGGGCAACTGGTGCAGGCACCCGATTATGTGGCGGGAGCGAAGGCATGCGATCGGCTGCTCGATGAAAAAGTCTATGCGGGTTCCGGCTTTGCGGAGAAGGACTGGAAGGCGCTCCGCTCCGAGACGCTCTTCAATCGCGGCCTGTGCGAACTGGCGAGCTTCAACCCCGCGGCGGCGAAGAAAGGAGCGCAACCGGTCTTCCTCAAGATGCCGGTGATCGATCGGGCGATTGAATTTTTCCAGCAGGCGAAGGCGGATGCAGACCCGAAGGCGCTCGACCTCGTGAAGAGCATCGAACTGGGTCTGGTGGAGGCGATGTTCAAGTCCGCGAAGAAGGAAAACAAGGAGCAGGCCGAGCGGCGGTTTGCGGAGCTGGAGAGCGACTACGGGAACGACCCGCGCTTCCAGAATCTCGCGATCGAGCTGGCCGAATGGTATCGTTCCCAGAACCGCTACGCCGAAGCCGCCCAGCAATACGTCGGCGTCGCGAATCGCGCGAAGGACATCCCGGCCGCGGAGCTGCTCAACATCCTCGACACGGCCGGAAGCTATTACAGCAGGGCGGCGGCGGATGCGCAGAAGGACGCGAGCGCAGCGACGATTGCGATCCATATCCATCCGAAGGAAACCATCAGCCTCGGCACGAACCTGTTGACGGCGTACGCGCCGCTTCAGAAGACGATCCGGCTTGAGCCGCCCGCGAAACCCACGACCGCCGCGCAGGCCCTCGAGATTGTCTCGAAGGCGGCGGGCATCCCGTTTGTCTGGTCCCAAGGGACTGAGGTGGACAGTCTCGCCTCGCGACTCGCGAAGAAGGCGGTGCGGCTTCCTTCCGGTGAGACGACCGTGGCCGCGGTGCTCAAGGAGATTCTCGATCCGGCGAAGGAGGGGCTTGCATTTGACATTGGCATCTCCGGGGGGAAGCCAACGATCGATCCGCCCGCCGCGGGCGACGACCCATCAGCGTCGGAAGCGGTCCGCGTGATCGAAATTTTCGACGTGCGCCTTGGTGCCGCGCGTTACGCGCCGCTCGCCAGGAAATACGGTGCGTGGGACGCGGAGTCCAAACGGCAGGCGATGCTTTTCCGAGTGCTCCGGCAAGTGGAGGAGGTCAGCCAGTTGCGCGTGCTGTGGGCGGAAGGAGTGGACAAGGAGGCCAAGCTCGCCGCGGAATTCGCGCAGCCCCCGGGCGTGTCGTCCGCTTCATCCGTCGCGGATGTCCTCACCGCGGTGCTTGCGCCGCAGGGGCTCACGTTCAAGCTCATCCGACGGGATGTTGCGACCGACTGGTATGAGGCGGCCAAGGATGCTTTCAACCGCGTGCGGCAGATCGATCCGAAGAGCCGTTTCGGGGAGCGCGCGCTTTTTTCCGTGGCGCTGAATTTTTACAACCAGAAGGACTACGGAAAGATGAAGATAGTCCTCAAGGAATACCTCAAGACCTTCGACAGCACCAACAGCGAGAATTTTCACCAGGCGTGCTTCTGGACCGGCTGGGCGCTTGAGAATGAGAAGAACCTGCGCGAGGCCGCGACCTACTATGCGCGTGCCGCCGAGGAGCGAATCGTCATTTTCAAGTCGGACAAGATGCCGCCGCGGGAGGAACTGAAGGCGCAACTGGCCTACGATTCACAGTTTGCGCTCATGGAACCGGTGGGCGGCGCGATGAAGGAAATGACGCTCGGGCAGTTCACGGACTTCCTGCGCGTGAACAGCCACGTGAGCATCCAGCTCGACCCTGGTGCCCAGACGGTCGCTGCCTCGATCACGCGTGAAATCGCAAAAGGCACGCCGGGATTCACGCTGCTGTGCGATGTCCTTGAGCCGCTCGGGCTGACTTTCCGGGCCGAGAACGTGAAACCCGACGTGGCGGAGAAAGCCTACTACCGGATCGCCTCCACCTACCGTAAGGACAACCTGATGCCGCAGGCGCTCGAGAACTGTCGCTTTCTCCTCGCGCGCTACCCGCAGACGGCCCGCAGGCATGAGACGCAGGGGCTGATGCTCGACATTTACAAGGGCTTGAAAGACTACCGGAACGTACTCGCCACGATCGAGGAGTTGAGGAAATCCGCGACTGACGACCAGGAACGGCGCCGGCTCGACGCGGAGGTTGCGTGGATCTGGTTCGACATGGCCGACTACGCGAAGGCGGCGGACGCGTTCAAGAAGGTTCTCTCATCCGCAAAGGAGCGCCCGGAACAGCTCGCGGCGCGGGAAGGATATGCAAAGGCGCTCCTGCGCGCCGGCCAGTTCGAGGAGGCGCTCAGCCAGTTCGAGTCACTTGAGAAGGAGGACAGCGGGTTGAAGCAAATCATCGATCAGTTGATCATTTTTTCCCTGAAATTCGACATGGACAAGGCGCTCGAGAGGGAGTTCCCGCAGGACGCGCTCAGGCTAATCCAGAAGTATGAGTCGCTCACGCCCGCGACCCGGCAGAATGTGACCGGCGCCGATCTCGCCAAGGTGACATGGATTTACTACGTGCTCGCGCGAATCGACCTCAGGAAGCAGCGGACCGCGGACGCGATCGAGAAGCTGATCGCGGCATCGAAATCGCCCGACGACTACCTCGCGGGCGACGCCAGTTACCAGCTTGGGATGATCCACCTTAAGGCGGGGCAGTTTGAGAAGGCGCGGGAGGCCTTCGAGTATCTGCTCTTCGCGACGCGCTCCCCGGAGTCGGCGGTCCGTGGCACTTACTCGCTCGGCATCTGCCTGCAAAAACTCGGCAGGACGGCGAACGCGAAGGAGCGATTCGACGAAGTCGTCAACCGGTATCCCCTCTCGCCCTACGTTGGGATAATCCAGAAGATGGAGGAGAAAAAATGAAACACGTTCCGTCATGCATGTCCCGGCTGGTCGCAGCCGCGGTGATTTTTTCGTGCGCCGCCGTATCGCCCGCGGCAACGCCGGAGGAGGCGTTGCGGGAGGCGCAGCAACTCGAAACGGATGGCGCGATTCAAAAGGCGGTGGATATCTACAAGGAGTTCCTCGCGCAGAATCCCACGCATTCGCAGGTGCGCGAGGTGGAGTACCGGCTGGCGAGGTGTTACGACAATCGCGGCGACGTCGATCAGGCGATCGTCCATTTCAAGAAGGCGACGGACGGCGGGGCAAAGGGCGACTTCAAGAACCGGACGGAAGCCTTCTATGTCCTCGGCAAGCTCCAGGCGTCGCTGAAGGACTATGAGGGTGCCACGAAGAGCTTCGAGAGCCTTCTCGGTGAAGGCGCGGCGCTTTACGAGGACGAGGTGATGAACCTGCTCGGCGGCTGGTATGCGATCCGCGAAAAATACGACGAGGCCGCCGCGAAGTTCAACCTGCTCCGCCGCAAGACCGACTCGAAACTCGCCGAGCAGGCCGCGCACAAGATCGCGGTGCTCTGGCTGCGCGCCGGCAAGCTCGACCTCGCAACCAACGCGATCCAGGATCTCGCGCAGCAGTTTCCAAACAACAGTCAGATCCCGGATCTCCTCCTGAAGGCGGCGGACGGCTTCAGACAGCAGAAGAAATTCGAGGCGGTGATTTCAATCTGCGAGCAGCTCAAGGCTCGCTACCCAAAGAGCGTCGAGGCGCTTGCCGGCAGTTATCTCCTCGGCCTGATCCATCGCGACCAGAAGGAACCGAAGAAGGCGGTCGAGGTGCTCGACAAGGTTGCGAAGGTCCGCGAGTTCGAGTCGCGCGGGCTCGCGGCCGAGGCGCTGCTGGTGTCGGCGGAGATTTACGAGGCGGAGCTGGGCGACATTCCGACAGCGATGCTGCGCTATGAGGAGGCGGCGAGGATCGGGCGCAATTCCGACAGCGACCGCAAGACGCAGATCCTCGAGCAATGCTACTTCCGGCTCGCCGAGTATTATTTCCGCCAGGAGAAGTGGAATGTCGCGCTGGAAAACTACGCGCAGCTCCGCGCGCTCGGCACCGCGCTAGACGTCTCGGCGCGCATCTTTGCCTGCGAGGCGAAGATCGGAAAGTCCGCGGAACCCGCGAAGATGAGCGCGGCGGGGATCGAAGGACTGAAGGCCAGGGTTGCCGCGAATCCCGGCACGGCGGCGGCTGCCGAGGCGGAGGTCTTCATCCTCGACCGCCAGCTTGCGGAGTCGATCGAGCGCAAGAGGGAAACCGGCGTTCTCGCCGCGGAGTACGAGAAGCTGCTCGCCAAGTACCCCAAGGCCATTCTCTCGGGCGAGCATCTCGACGGTTACATCCATACGCAGATCGGCACCGCGCTGCGGCACAGCAGCGTGCCGGAGAACGGCCGGAAGGCCATCACGGCATTCGAGAATGCCATTGCCGCCGATCCGACCGCGGCAAATCCCTACCAGATTCCTGCGCTGGAGGGGATCGCGATGGTGGCCGATCAGATCGGCGACAAGGCGCGCGCGGCGAAGGCGTATGGTGAGCTGTTCGTGCTCTCGAAACAGAAGCTCGATGAGAACAAGGCCGACAAGGCGCTCGAGCAACGGACGCTCGACTACATGAAGAGCCTGGTCACCCGCTCGGACTCCGGCGAATTGCTCGAAAAGGCGATCGCCATGACCCGGAAGCTCATCGAGGACAAGGGGGCGCTTTCCGATCTTTCGGCGAATGCGCGCTATTACCTGGGCGAATTGTTG
>BJFP01000132.1 GCA_014189875.1 Verrucomicrobiota bacterium
GGGATCGCTCGCGTGTGCCGGCGTCTTTTCGGGCTTCGCCTTGGGCTTCTCCGCCTTCGGCTTCGGCTCGGTCTTCTTGTCCGGCGGGATCACTTCTGCCTCGACTGCGCGCGCGTCGGTGAGTTGGGCGCGCGGGATTTCGGAGATCGTCACGGATGAAGTGATCGCGGCTGCGTCGTCCTCGTCATGCACGCCAGCGAATCCGAAGGCCACGCGCACGCACTGCATGAGCGCCTTGTGCCGGAGCATCCGCGCCGGGCACTTATTCCACGGATCGGAGCTGCGGTAGCACTCCCCGTAGTATTCGGTCACGATGGTCGGGCGCGTGCGATCCTTGCGGAAGATGGACGCTGTGACGCTCACCGGCTTTCCGGCGGCGTCGAAGCTGTCGGCGAACTCGATGCCGTCGAACTGCGGATGCGAGTTCATGCGGTTGATCCAGCCGTCAATCGAGACGACGGGCACGATGCCGCCGCCCTTGGCAGGGAAGGCGTAGATTTCCTTCGTGAGCGGGTTCAGCCCATATTCATTGGCGACGACGACGAGCGCGCACATCTCGTCGTCCGACGCGCCCTTGAATACGGTCGCCTTGAGCGTGGAGAGGAGCTTGCTCGGTTCGAGCGAGAAGCGCGCGGCCATGACTGCGAGTGCGCTCGGTTTGTTGGTGGTAACTGCGAGTTGTTGGTCTGACATGTGGTTGTGTGGTTGGTTGTTGAGAGTTACTTGAGCGCCATTTCGCAGGCGTCGGCGAACGTCGGGCCGTAGCCGACGAGGTGATAGATATGATCCTGCCACCATGCCGTGTAATACTTGCCGTCGTTGTCTTTGAGCGTCACGACGCCCTTCTCCAGATGCCACTTGCCAAGCTGGCAGCGGTGAGGATCGCCCACGGCGTTGAAGCGGTCGGCCTGCGACGCGCCCATGCTGGACTTCTCCCGGTCGATCCGAGGCACTTCGCGGCCTTGGAGTCCGGTTTTGATTTCGGCGTCGGCGAGAGTCATTTACGGTTCGCGAGAATTTGAGTTGCGACGACGATGGCGAGCACGGCACCGAGCGCGATTGCGATCCGGGCGCGGTTCCACAGCGGAGACAGCGGGGTGTTTTTCATTTGGTGAGTGTGTGGATTTGCTTGAAATAACTCAGGAGGGAGGCGGGCAGCGTGCGCGTCCATTTCAGCACTTTCTTCCTCCACCCCTTCAAATCATCGGGGTGACGGATCGGGCGCGGCACAGTAGAGAACGGTTCGCCGCGGAAAAATCCGTTGTCCGCCACGGCCTGAAAGATGGCGTGCGAGACGCGCACGGCGTCAGCGATGGTCTTGCAGGCCTTGAACTGCTTCCAGATTGGCGCGGTGGTCATTTGGTTCCTTTCGTGAACTCATCCTGCATTTTTTCAGGCGACGTGCTTCTCGATGGCGAGAATGATTTCGCTCGGGATGGTTCTTCGGGCCTCGCGTGCCTTTCTTTTGATCTTGGCGAGCAGCCTTTTCGGAATGCGTGCCCTGTAATCGTCTGCTTTTGTCATGCCGCACACTTGGCCCCAAATGTCCCAATCTGGCAACAGAAATCTTTTTTTGAGATTCTGCTTGACCTCGTAAGTGGTTGTTTTCCCTGCGTGCTGCGCGGAAAATCGCGGGTGAAATTATTTTTTGGTGGCGTTTTTAGTTAATACTCTCGCCTCGGATATTGGTCGCCATCCGGCGCGTCCGGTATCGCCCAAAGCTCACGCGGCTTCGTGGTGCTGTAATCCATGCACCAACGGGAGCAGAATCGCCACGTCACGACCGCCTTCGTTTGCCCGCAATACGGGCAGCGCGCAGCCGGGCGCGGATTCGGTTCGCTCATTAGAACGGCACATCATCACCCCGCGCATCGGGAACGTCGGGCGGCGTCGGACGCTGCGGCTGCGGCTGCCTCGGAACGGGCGCGGCCTTCGGTTCGTCGATCCATGTGAGGCTCCCGATGATCGCGCCCCTCTCGCCGCGGTCGCGCGCCTCCTTGGAAATCTCCTGCGTGATGTAGTGCGTGTCGCCGTATTCGCCCGTGCCGTTCTTGTTCGGCCAGATGGCGCAGTCGAGGTAGGTGCCCTTCTGTCCTTTGAAAAGGTGCTCCTTCAGGATTTTCGAGACGTTGATCTTGATCTTGGATGGTTTGTTCATGATTCGGAAAGTTTGCGGCGGATGACCGCGATGATCGGGATCACGTTCGCGTCCGTGACCATGCCGGTGCAGAGCCGGAACAGGATCCAGCCGTCGCGAGCGGCGAAGTTGTACTTCTCGCAGTCCTTCTTGAAGCCGCTCGCCCGAGTGTGTCGTCCGCCTGAGTGGATGCCGCCCTCTAATTCGACGGCCACCTGCGTGACCAGGTGCGCGAAGTCGAAGCGAAACTTCCGCTCCTTCATGAATCGGTGCTCGGGCGTCAGGTGCGGGCCTTGAAGCCTGCGCCAGATTTCCTCGAACTTCCGCACGAGCGGGCTCACCTTCGGGCCGCACGCCTTCGCGAGCTTTTCGACTTCGGACACTGCCGCGATCGGTCGCCGCTCGGAATCCGGTCTGCTCCACACGCCGCCCTCCCCGCGGACGTAGCCCTTCGCGGTCAATGATCTGAGGTCGTCCGGTGACACGACGCCGTTTTGTCACAGGGCGCGGTTCGGTGCAAGACGTTTCGGCCTCGTCGCGGGGGCGGGCGGAATCACTACGGGTTGATCACGCGAGGGTAAATGTTCCGTTGTCAAGCACCGTGACGGTGCCCACAGATGTCACGATCTGAGATGTTGGGCCGGCAACAAATGTTGCAATGGTCGTGATTGAACTTGGTGAAATTGTTTTCACCTGCGTGACTCCGTTGTAAGTAACGGTCACAGTCAACGCGCTGCCTGCTGAAAAATACCAATCTGCCTCCAGGTATATCACGGTTGACGTAGCCCATACTCCATCCGCAAGCGCGTCATCAACGCGGATGGTGTAGTCCTCGTAGCCGCCCACAAAGGGTGTCTCGCTAACAAACCAAGTCAGGTATGCTGTGGGGCCTAGACCGTTACTAATCCAACCCAATGAGGTGCCTAAAAACGTAACTTCACTGAATAGGTCAAAGCCCACCGGAGGCGTCCATACCCATGAGCTGCCTGTCCATGTCCAGTAGCCTGCGGCACCCGTCCACGTAAAACGAATCTTCATCACGCCACCGCAGTTCACCAGTAGCTTGTCCTCGCCACAGGCCACTAGTAGCTTGTCCTCGGCGCAGTTCGATAGCAGTTTAGCAGCCATTACTTACGGGCAAGCTGTTGTGGCACTCGGCGTCGTCGGGATGTTCGTGTTATCCGCGTTTTCCGTGAGCAGCACCCACACCTTTTTCTTTGTCACTTCCAAATAACCGCTGATGAGAGCGATGCCAGTGACTACCTCCACTTGTTCGTGGGTGAGCGAGAACTTCACCGCGTTGCCATCCTCCGCGATGATCAGGAAGTCCGATGTATATTTTGTGCTTGTCCCGGCGTCGAGGTCGCCGGTGTCTGCAATGATCTGCCGGATCGCCAGCGGCTCGTTCCCAGCTTCGATCACAAGCCTAGCGTCATTCGCGCTGTAGGGGTCGCAATTCACCACTAGATGCTCAATCGGCCCCCATCGGATTTGATCCACGGTGATCACGGGCACGTTATCCTCGCCATCGGTCGCCATCGTCACGCTCGCCAGTTCCCAATAAAATTCCCCGCTCGCAGGATCGGACGCAGGGACACTCGCCGCCGCCGCGATCACGCGCGCAGCCACCGCGCCTCCGGCGCTGACCGTGGCGTGCGCGTAAATCTTCGTCGCGTCACTGACACTGAGAATCTTCGGAGTCTGCCCGTCCATGTCGTCCGGGAAGCCGTTCAGTAGCGTGTCCGGGGACACCGAGACCTGGCCGACGAAGCTGCCGATGGTGCCGGAAGTGCTCTTTGGAACGGGCGTCACGGCAAAGCCGCGCTCGTCCTCGCCGTCAATCAGATCCTTTCCATCCGGGCGCTGATACGGCATCGGCTCGTTCCGGTCGGTGCCCGGCTGTTGCACCGGAGGAGAGTATGGAATGACATCGCGGATTCTCGCGATGACCTCCTCTGGAATGACATCGCGGATTCTCGCGATGACCTCCTCTGGAATGTCTGGCGATTCAGGCATTATCCGGTGACTGTTGTGACTGCCAACCGCACGAGGTTATATTTCCAGCGGGCGGCGTCGCAGGAATAAATGAGGTTGGACACAGGGGACAGGAACGCGCTCGCGCCGAGCGTCTCTGTCCAGAACGGGCCGACGACTCCGACGTAACCCCACTTCTTGTTATTGCTGGCAGTGTTGAAATTCGGCACCTTTATGTAATTAGGAGGGCCGACTTCATCCCCCACCACCGCCACACCGCGCAAATTGACGTTGTAGAACAGGCCGTTGTACACCAGGTCTGTCAACGGTGGGCTGAAGTAGGAATCCGCCGTCACGAGCGTCGCCGAAGCGCCGTAGGTGAATGTGGTTGTGGAAATCGCCTGCCGTGATCCGCCCGCGACGACCGGCCAATTCAGATCCACGATCACCGATCCGTCTTTGCCTGCAAAGTGGGTGAAGGACGGCGATCCAGTCACCACGGACGGATAGCGGATTTGAATCGTCCCTGTCTTCGTGATGGTGATGCCTGCGAAATTCAGAAGCGTGCTCGTGATTTGCCATCCGTGAACCGAGGAAATCGGAAGATAGGTGATGTCCGATCCGGCGACCTGCGTGTAGGGCGCGGACGGCTTCGCCACCATTTGCTTCGTCACGGAAACGTCGGTCTGCGTCTCCCCGTCGATCTCGTAGCGGATCGTCGCCGGCCCCGGTAGCGTCTGCCATACGCGCGTGACTGAGTAGAAAAGGTTCCCCATCTCGCCCTGCTCGGGCGCGGCCTCCTGGTCGATCAGGATCGCGGTCTGGTCCTGGATGGATGCCGTCGCCGTCGCCCCTGTGCCGCCGCCTCCGCTGAATGCGACCGTGGGAGTCGTGACGTAGCCGGTGCCCTCTGCCGTGAGCAAAAGCGCGACCACGGCCCCGTCGCGAATCTGCGCGATCGCCGCCGCCCCGGCGCCCGATCCCCCGCTGAATGTCACCGTTGGGGCTGTCAGGTAGCCGCTGCCGCCCGCGGTGAGCGCGATGCCGATGACCGCCGTGAGCGGCGTGCCGGCCGTAAGCGCGGCGTAGGCGCTCTTGAGTATCGTGTACTTGCGGATGTATGTCGGCGCGGCGTGGCTGCCCTCCAGATACTTCAGGGAAAGGTTGTGCGCCTCCTGCGCGTTCTGCGACGTGGCCCACACCCGCCGCATGTATTGCTTGTCTCCGTCGTTATCCGCCTCTTTCTGCGAGACGAGGCGGTAGTTGCTCGCGCCCTTCCGTGGCGTGCCGATGAGAACCGGGGTGTAACCGGCGTCGAGCAGCACGTCCTCCACGAGCACGAGATCCCGGACGTTCGCCGTCGGGTAGATCGTGGATGGCTCAAGCAGCCGATTCTGCGCCTGCGAAAGTCCGTAGTCCCTGCGCGCCCCGAGGCTCAATAGAGGTATCCGGCGCCGCGACGCCGCCCCCGGAACGGCGGCGTGTAGTTCGCCGCCTGTTGGCTTGCTCCCTGCGGTTTGGCATTCTGGAGCGACTTGATCGCGAGTTCATACTGCCGGAAAATCTCCGCGCGCCCGGCGATGTTCGTGAAAAGAGGGTCGCCGCTGAGATGCTGCCGCGCCACCGCGTAAATCGTGAGTTCGGGGAACCAGACTACGGTATCCGTGCCCGGGTCGGTCGTGTGATCCCCGTTGTCAATGTCGTCCGCCGTGACGACGGGCGGTGTCGCCAGTAGCCGGTAGTCGAGCGGGTAGTCCGCCGACGGCATCGGCCCGATGCGCAGGTAGGTCGTGCGCGTCGCCGTGCCGGTCTGCTCATACCGGGTGTCCACAAAGTAGGAAACTGGCTGTCCGCTCAGTTTGTTCATCGCCGCGCTGCCGTAGCCGACGCTGTTCCAGCCGTGCATGGTTCGGATCACGCCGGCATATCTCTGAAGCTCCTCCCAGCTCGATGCCGGCAAGAGCACGCGCTGCCCGCGGATCTCCACCGGGTCGAGGATCACCATGTCCGTGCTCGGAAGCTGGATGGCGTCGCAATAGACCGTGGCCGAGTAGCTGCCGGTCGCGCCGAGGAACGGGCGGAGCAACAGCGTGTTGGCTTCGAGGATTTCGTTGTCCTGCGTGTCGCCGCTTGCGAATACGATGGTGCAGCCGAGCATCCATGATGCGTAGCCGGATGTGATGCTGATCGTGCTCGAGTATTGCGTGCAGCTCACGGTGACTGCCGTGGGCGCCCGCAGAACGGCACCGGTGCGCCGCTCGAACATGGCGCTCGGGCTCCGGTCCCAAAGCTCGACGTACGCGCCGTTGATGGCCGCGCAGATGGAGTCTAGGTCGCCCGGCGAAGGCCCGCGGGTGTCGCTGTTGTCGGTCGCGCCCGCCGGGGTGAGCGTGCGCAGGCCGAGATCCCGCATCAGTTGCTTGGCGAGCGTGTGGATCGTCATCGGGGTGATCCGGGTGTTTGCTACGTCTCGATGTCGTCAGCGGGCGCGGCATCGGGTTTCGGCGCGCTGAGAAGGGCGATCATGTCGTCCTTGTTCGGGTTTCCGATCAGCGGGATTCCGCGCTCCTTCATCATCGCGCGAAGCTCGCGGTGTCCGAGTTCGGCCAGCGGGCGCGCGGCTTGCGCGGCGGGCTCGTTGGCTCCGGTCGCGTTCACGAGTCCGGTAAAGGCATCCGGCGTCCGGGTGTTTGTCTGCTCGGATTTCAGGCGCGCGATCTCCGCTTTCAGGCGCGCGATCTCCGCTTTCGCCGCCGAAAGTTCCTCCGTCAGCCGCTTCACGTCTTCGCTTGGCTCACCAATATCGGTTATTTGCCACCACTGCATCTTGTTCGGATGCTTCGCGATGTCGGGCAGGATCGTATTCTGGAACTCGTCCAGGTCGAACTCTGCCGTCTGATGTCGCATGTCCTTCTCGTTGAAGTGGGCGCGGTTATAGACCCTGCCGCTCCTTCCCTGCAAAGAGGGCATGACGTTGCGTGCGATTCCGTAGGTGACGAGTTTGATTTTGGCAGACATAGAGGATTGAAAATTGAAAGGCTGCGCCCCGGCGGAGACATGACGCTCCGCCGGGGCCAGCTATGAACCACACAAACTAGGCGATGACGGGAGCGCCGGGCACAGGCAGCGAGTGGCACGAGACCACGAAGCCGGGGCACACACCGTCAGAACGCTCCACAAGGGCCGCGCCCCACACTTTCTCTGCACCGATTTCATGATCCATGTCATGATTCAGGTGCTCTTCGGTGCGCTTGCCGAACTGCGGGCTCACTTTCGAGCCGTTGATCGTGCCGACGCCGCAGATGAGGGCTTCCGCGCCGAGGCCGAGCGAGCGACCGAACGGGGTGCCGAGGATGTTGCACTCGACCACGAGGGAGCCGATCGGGAATGCCCAATCAGCGGTTTCCCCGGTGAGGCCGAGCACGACCTTGCTGAACAGGGTGATTTCGAGGCCGGTGTTGACCTTGAAGCCGAACACGCCCCACACGCCCGTCGAGGGGTTGATGACGAGGATGTAGCGCAGCGTGGCGGTGTCCGCGGCGATGGTGGCGCCCCAGTGGTAGGTCCACGGGGCGTTGCTGAAGTAGCGGGTGTAATCAGGGGCGGGCAGGACTGCTGCCGCCGCCGCGCTGCCGCCGCCCTTCACGGCGATGGTGCCGCCATTAACCGTGGTGCCGCTGAACGTCGGGGCGAGTGCCGCTCCGAGAAAGAGGCGCGGGGCGAGCAGGGATCCAATCGGTCCCCAGTTCCCGTGATCGAGCTGGTCCCAGCGGTAGATCCCCACGGAATCCCAATCCACGAAGTTGCCCTTGAACTGCGGGTTCTTGTCCCCGCGCTCACCCGCCAGGCGGATGCCGGCGAGGTAGTCGCTTTCGCTCTTGAGATGGCTCAGGGCGTAGTGCGTGCCGAAGACCATGTAGTTCTTCACGCGGCTGCCGCCGGAGTCCATCGCGCCGGTCGCCATCGGAAGCGCGCCGTTGCTGGTGAGGATGTTCCGCGTGTTGCCGATCGTCGCGGTGTCCATGTAGTGCGCCGTCTTGATCGTCGCGATGGTCGAAGGGCCGCCCACCGTGAACATCTTGTTCCGGCTGGACGCCTCAGACTTCGCGATCATGAGGCGAAGCATGTCGTCGTTGTTCTTGATGGCGTGCTGCTGGCTCAGGCCCTGCTTGATCATGCCGTCGAGACGACCGCCGACCATCGTTTCATCGCGGGCGACGCTCTGGTAGCCCACGCCGAACCACTGGCGACCGATCTTCACGTCGAACGATCCGGCCTGAATCTTGTTGGCCGAACCGGTGCGGACGCCCGCGCCCTGCACGCCGGGGCCGCCGAAGCCGCCGTAGGTCGTGACATGCACGGTGGAGCCGGACACTTTCTCGGTGTCGGTGATCTTGACGATGGCCTTGCCTGCGTCGCCTTCACCCATGAATCCATCCGCGAGCGGATTGTCCTGGTATGCGGCGTCCGCGCCCTTCACAACTTTGAGCGCCCAAATCTCCTGTTCGAGATTGGCGTTCTGCGTGGTGAGGTCGCCCTTGGTAGTGGCGTTGGCGACCGGGTAGCTCGTGCCGAGCGCCGGGACAGTGAGGAATCCGAACAGCGCGGCGAGAGCCAGCGGGCCGGAGACGAATGCGAGTGCGGCCACGAAGAGCAGCCGGAAGATATTGCGATTTTTCATTGGATTAGAGATGTGAGATTTGGGTTGGGTTGTTGGTGGACTACCTGCGCAGCACGTATCCCGAGTTCCCCGGAGTGGGTGATAGCTTCTCCAGGTCTGCGAGACTCATGTTTGCGGCTTCTGCGAGCGAGAGGGCCTTTGGCGCGGGCGGTGTCGCGGGCGGTATGCTCGCGGCTCCTCCTGCGGTCGTGGGCTTGCGGACTTGCGGCGTCGGTTGGGTTGCGGTCGCTGCCGCTTGCGCGGGGGCGTCCGACTCCATGAGCGCGGCGAGTTCCTTGGCGACCGAGGTTCCGTTGTCGGCGGCGCGCAGTTTCGCCAGTTGCATGGCGGCTTCGGCGGCGATGACTTCGGGAGCCTTCGGATCACTCAGGAGAACACTGCGAGCGGGATCTTTGGCGATCGACTCGATGCGTGCAGCGATGGCTTGTGCCAGTTCGGACTTCGGATCGGTGGATGAAGGGAATTGCCCCTTCGCGGCCTTGATTGAGTTCGAGCGTTCTGTGGCAAATGCGTCCTGTTTTTCCGCGGCGGCTTTCGCCTGCTGCGATTCAACGGCCGCCTTCTGCTGCCTCAGTTGCTCGATCTCGTCCTTGGCCTCCTCCAGTTCCTCGGTGCCGAGTGACTTCGCGAGTTCCTTGCGCCGCTCCGTCGCCAGCTTCAGCTTCTCGTCCAGTTCCGTCAGCACGGTGTCGTGCTGTGGCTCGGGTTCGGGGGCTGCTGCGGGTGCGGGTGCCGGCTCATGCTCGCCTGAATAGAGTTTTGCGGCTGCGACGAGAGAAATCCCCTTCGTCTTGGCTATCATTGCCACGGCTCTGTCTTCGGCGTCCTTGAACCGGAAGCGATCCACTGGCTTTTCCGACTCCGTTTCTGCTGGAGGCTGTTCGCCTTCTGGCTTTTCCGGTTCCGGTTCGGTCGTGGTCGCTGCGGGAACTGCTTCGGTTTCTGGCTGGTTCGCGGCCTGCATCCTCGCCAACTCCGCCTCTTGCTGTGCAAGAGCGTCGTCGAAGGGGTCGCCGGTCGCGGTTGGAGGCGCCTGCGTTTCCGCGGGCGTTGCTGTCGCTGCTGCGCTTGCGGGATCTGTGACCTCCGCTGGTGCTGTGTTTTCCATTGCGATCCGCCGCGTCCTGCATCGGCTCGGATATGGCAAGAAAAAAATTCAGCGAAAGATTCAGCGCGCCTTTTTGGGCACGTATTGGCAGAACCCCAGCTTGGGCGGCTCAGTTGTGTTTGTCCCATTTTCGTTCCGCTTCTTCTCCCATGCGCGCAGCTTTTTACGAATCTCTTTATTGTTCAGCACAGTGGCTCCCCCGCTGTTGAATGCCGACGGCAGTGATTTGTTCATGGTTCGGATTTTTACCGCTTCCCGCCCCATCCCGCGCAAATCACGACAAGGCCCGCGAGGATGAGCACGGCGGCGATGCCGATGGCGAGGCTCACGGCCAAACGGCAAGCCCGTTGTTCACGCGATGAATCAGCTCGCGGATGAAAGTGCTTTCGCCTACGCCGCGCAGGCTCGGCGGTCGCAGGCAAATGTGCGGCCTGTCTCCGAAGTCCGCTCCCCAGTGAAAGCCAGCGGCTCGAGCGAGCTTCCCGGCCACGTCGTATTGCGGCCCCTCGTCCAAGTATTTGCCGCCTGCGGAGAAAAAGCCGATGTCGCACGCGAAGCCGACTTTGCCGCCGCCGCCATTGTGCGACGATGTAGGCCAGCGGGCGGACGTGACGCGCGGCCCCGGCGCCGTGCGGCCCTTGGCATACAGCGCGTTTTGCTCGGCCTCGCCACGATAGCCGGAGATCCACCTGCCCACTACCGGCGCGACGGCTGCGTTGATCGCGCGTAGCAGGTCGCGGAAAGGCTGTTGCACCTGCGGGTGGAGTGTTGCGATGGTCGCCTCGCTGCGCGGGTCTGCGAGGCCCGTGGGCGGCTGCGCTGGCGTGGCAGGCACTGGCGCTTCCGTCCCGCCGTGCGCGGCTATCCATGCCAGTCCGAGGTTGAGCGTCGCAGGCCCG
>BJFP01000133.1 GCA_014189875.1 Verrucomicrobiota bacterium
AAACCGGAGGCGGCGGTTTGCTTTTTCCCATGCCGGTTCGGATTGGATTCTGAAAAATTTTACGTCGCCTGCGTGCGATGATTCCCGGGTGGAGCACGCGACTCGCGTGCTGTTTCCGGCGACCCGCCGGGAACACTTCGCAGCGTGCGGAAGCGCGCAAAGCTGCCGGTCTCTTTTTTTTTGACGCAGAGACGCGGAGGAAAACAGAGAGGGCCGCAGAGGAATTTTTTTCTTTTTTCCTCTGCGGGCCTCAACACTTCCCCCTCTGCGTCTCTGCGTTTGAAGGACGCATCCAATACTGAGCGCCATTCACGAACACCCACGCATCGGGTGTCCGCGGCCAGTGGCCGCAGACAGCACGCGAGTCGCGTGCTCCACGCGGGATGCGCCATTCGCTCAACATGAATTGCGCGCCCCGAAGATCAGCCCGCGCTTTCACAAGCGCGGCTACGGATCACGCCGCCGCGCTACTTCACATGCTTCAGCAGGAAGTCCACGAAGGGCTTCGGATCCTTCAGCGAGTGCGGGTGATGGTTAACACCCGGCTTCACGATCACCTCGATGGTGCCGCCCGCCGCGCGATACTTTTCCGCAAAGGGCTTCGTGTTTTCGGCGTAAGGCACCACGTCATCCGCATCGCCGACGACGGCCACGATCGGGATGCTCGCCTTCTCTCCGAGCAGTCCGGCAATCGCCTTTACCTGATCCCGCAGACGCGCGGATCCCGGCTCCGAACGGAGCTGCGCGAGTTGCAGGTTCAACATGAGGAGATCGAACCGCTTCGCTTCCTCGTCGTCGGTTTCGAGCTGTGAGGGCAGACCGGCAATCCGTTTCCCAAGCTCGCTCACGGCCTCGGGGCGCAGCGCCGTCCACGCTTCCGGTGTCGCATACTTCTCCACCAGCCTTCGCTGCGGTCGCACGATGAAGTTCTCCAGGTTCATCGCGGCCACCTCGTCGCGCAGCAGTTTCGCAGTCTCCGTCCGCAGTTCCGTGAGCCCGCCCGGCTGTTCGCGCGCCACGGATTCCTCCTCCGCCTGCTTGTCGAGAGTCGCGATCAATTCCAGCCGCGTGGTAAAGAGCCGCGTGCCACGCCCGAGCATCTGCCAGAATTTCGTCTTCGAGCGGGTAGGCGTCCGTCGGCACTCCACGCTCAAGGTCGAAAAGCCCGTAGGTGTTGAAGTCGATCTCGTCCTTCGGCGTCGCCGTCAGCCCCACGAGCAGCGCGTCGTAGTATTCAAAAATCGCCCGATACTTCTGATACACCGAGCGGTGCGCCTCATCGATGATGATGAGGTCGAAATACCCCACCCCGAAACGCCGCTGGCCGTCCTTCGACTCATCAATCAGCCCCATCATGGTCGGGTAGGTGGAAACGTACACCCGGCCCTGCCCGTCCTTGTCGGTGACGAGATTCACCGGGGAGGAATCCGGCAGATGCGTCTTGAAGGCATTCACCGCCTGATTCACCAGCGCCACGCGATCCGCGAGGAACAAGACGCGTTTCGCCCAGTTGCAGCGCATCAGCAGATCGCACAGCGCGATCACTGTCCGCGTCTTTCCGGCGCCCGTCGCCATCACCACCAGCGTCTTGCGGTCTCCATCCTTTTCAAATGCCTCGCCGATCCGCCGGATGGATCGCTTCTGATAGTAGCGCTCGACGATCTTCCCATTGATTTCCGCATCGGCCAGCTTCTTGCGGCTCTCCCGCCGCTGGATCATCAGCTCCAGTTCCTCCTTTTTGTAAAAGCCCTGCACCTCGCGTGGCGGGGAATTCACATCGTCCCACATCCAGTGCTCGTAGCCGTTGCTGTAAAAAATGATCGGGCGCCGGCCAAACTGCTTTTCCAGACAGTCCGCGTAGAGCTTCGCCTGCTGCTGCCGATTTGCGGACTCCTCTTGGTCCGCTTCGCTTCGTTCAGCCCGAGCGGCCTGCCGTCGTCGCCTCAGAGCATGTAATCCACGAAGCCCTTGCCCTCGTTGTTGGGCATTCCCTCCACGGGAAATTCTCGGTCGCGCTCCTGGTCGAGCGCCCAGCCCGCTTCCTTGAGCAGGAGGTCGATGAAATAATCCCGAGTCTCCGCCTCGGAATAGTTGTGCGTGTCGGCCTGTTCGGTGTTCGCCTTTTTCGCCTTCGCAATCTCGCCGCGCAGGCGCGTCAGCGCGGCATCCAGCGCCGTCTTGTCCGCCAGCAATGCCGAGAGCTTCTCGTCCCGCTCGTGCAATTGCGCCTCCAGCCGTTGAAGCTGCTCGACGGGGCGATGCCCATGGACGGCGGAATTGCCCAGCCGGTTGATCAGCACCGTTTTTGCAAAGACCGCCGCTCCCGTCGCGACCTTGAATGTCGGCTCGTGGATGAGCGCGCTCAGGTTGTCCTGAGAGGGAGCTTGAGCGCCGCGTCATGCTTGTAGAGCCAATGCACCATCAGCTCCAACCCCCGCCGCGCGTGGAAGAACGCCGTCCGCGCATCGGGATACGCCAGCGCCTCCGCCTTGCTCGCCGCATCGTGGAAGTCAGGCCACTCGGCTTTGAGCAAGGCGAAGTTCGATGCGTTCACAGGTGCGGCTTACCGATTCCATCCGCTCAAGGCAACTCATCCACCCATTTCTCGTAATCAATTCCGAGGTCCGACCCCGTCCAAGGCGCGTCCCATAATCGTCTCCGCGTTCAGATAGTCGTTTCCGAAGCGGATTGCCGGTTTCGATAATGAAAAAAGTGGATTGCGGCCATTTTGTAATCGTTTTTTTTTTGCCGTAACGAAATCTTCCGTTGACGCACCTTCCCATGCCCGACTCGCACGCTCAGCCAATGGGTTACCGCCTCCTCCGCGAGCGCCACGGTCTCGCCTGTCTCCCGCACGATGTCGAATCATTCGTGCTGGCGCAAGGCAACCGCCGCACCGAGGTCGCGCCTGATGGTCGGCAGACGGAATACTACGTCCGCCAATATTGGCCGGGCGACTCCGACTTCGATCACCTCGAATTTGCGCTGCGTTACGAGGGGCTCCACCTCGGGCTCCTCCGCGCCCTGCTGCCCCGACTCGATCCCGACGCCACCGCCGCCTACGTGCGGGTCAAGCCCACTGGCACCTACGCCCGCCGCATCTGGTTTCTCTACGAAACCGTCACCGCCACCCGGCTCGACATCCCCGACGCCACGCAGGGCAACTACGTGGACCTCGCCGACCCGCGGACCTACTACACCGGCTTGCCCGAGCGCAGCCCGCGACACCGGGTGAACATGAACCTCCTCGGCACCCCCGCGTTCAGTCCGATGATCCGCCGGACCAAGGCGCTCGCAAAATGGGAAAGCCAGCGCCTCGACGAACGCAGCCGCAAGGTCGTCGCCGACATCCCTCCGGAACTCTACGAGCGCGCCCTGCAATATCTCTATTCCCGCGAGACCAAGTCCTCCTACGCCATCGAGCGCGAGACTCCCGACCAGAAGCGCGCCGCCCGCTTCGTCGCCGCCCTCCGCGAAGCCGCCACGCGCGACTACCTGCAAAAGGACGCCCTCGTCTCCCTCCAGCGCACCGTCGTGGACGAACGCTTTGCCAATGACGGCTGGCGCGACTCCATCGGCGAGCAAAACTACGTCGGCACCAGCCTCGCCGCCGGCGATGAGCAGATTCACTTCGTCTCGCCTCGGCCCGAAGACCTCGGCCCGCTCATGGATTCCTTCCTCGAAGCCTCCCGCCGCATCCTCCGCGCCGAGCTGAACCCCGTCCTCGCCGCTGTCGCCATCGCCTGGCCCTTCGTCTTCCTTCATCCGTTCTCCGATGGCAATGGACGCCTCCACCGCTTCCTCATCCACTACGTTCTCGCCTTCCTCCGCTTCGTCCCGGATGGCGCCATCTTCCCCGTCTCCGCCTGCATGCTCCGCCGCCTGCGCGCCTACGACGCCAGCCTCGAGACCTTCTCCAAGCCGCTCCTCCCGCTCATCGACTTCACCCTCGACGCCCGCGGACGCCTCACCGTGCAGAACGAAACGCGCGACTTCTACCGCTACCCCGATTGCACCGCCATCGCCGAAGCCCTCTTCGGCTTCGTCGCCGAGACCATCGAGACCGAGCTGCCCAATGAAATCCGCTTCCTCCAGCACTACGACGAGGCCCGCCGCCTCATGCGCGAAGTCGTGGACCTGCCCAATCGCCACGCCGACCTTTTCGTCCGCCTCTGCGTGCAAAACAAAGGCACCCTCTCCAAGGCGAAACGCCGCTCCGAGGAATTTGCCAAACTCACCGCCGGCGAGATCGACGAACTCGAAGCCGCCGTCCGCGAAGCCTTCGAGCTGCCCGGCTAGGGGAGGAAAATCACAGTTCCCCGCGGAAGGCGCGGTGCTGGAGGGTGGCGAAGAGCGGGTCCAGCTCCGCCAGCGACGCCTCCGCCCGGTCCAGCACCTCCGCTATCCGCCGCTCCTCCGCCAGCGGCGGCAGCGGGATTTCAAGTTTCGCCAGAAAGTTTTCGGGAACACGGCGTTGACCGGCGCTGCCAGTCATTCTGCGTTCGCCAGCAAGACGAACGTGGTCGAGACGCAGGAAATGAAGCGTGTAACGAGCGTCCAATTTGGTCGGACGCGCACGAACGACATGGAACTCGGTCGAACCGAAGCCTGCCCGTTGCGTCAGCCGTGCTTGAGCAATCTTGCCGTTCTCGAAGCAGGGCGTGATTTTCGCCACGAGCACATCGCCCGTTACGAACGGAGTGTAGCCTTTGGAGACTTCCGCGTAGGTCCGTGCCTCCTCGTGGGTGATGCCAGCCGTCTCAGCAGAAACAGCGGACATCGGGACGAACGAAACGCGGTCATCCGCGACCAGCGTTTCCGGGAGTCGCGGGTTGAACTCCGCAACTTCATCGAGCGCGACGGTTTTCCATTCGACCTTCGGCCTTCACTTCAGCATCCCCTCCAGTTCCTTCATGCCCTGCTGAATCTCCGCTTCCAGTTGGCCGAGGGCTTTGAGGATTTCGCCCGGCGCAGCGCTCATGGGAGGAGGACGATGCGGTGCCCGGCGGCAAAGGACTGCTCGATGCCAGGCCACGCACTTTCAAAACGGGCGAGCAACGCCGCGGTGCGGCAATTGCCAATGCGCACCCACAGCAGCCGCCCGGTGTCGTCGGCGCGGTTGGCGAGATGGAAGAAGTCCTCGTCCTTGGAAACGACGATGCGGCCTTCCGCCGAGGCGCGGCTCCAGATGTCCACGTCCGGCGTGGTGTCGAGCGCGAGGTCGAGGACGTGGACTGCATCCTCGCCGCGCGCGGAGATCCATCGAGCCAGCGCGGCGGGGAGCTGGTTGTCCACGATGAACTTCATGCGCCCGCGAGGACGACATGGTCGGCCTGCCGCGCGGAGTAGAGCAGCGCGGCCTGGATGTCCTCCGGCTCAAGGAAGGCGTAGTCGCGGAGGATTTCCTCGTGCGAGGCGCCAGCGGCGAGTAGCTCGAGCAGATCCATCACGCGAAAACGAGTGCCGCGGATGCACGGGCGTCCGCCACATTTGCCGGGTTCGACGGTGATGCGATCGAGTGGTTTCATGGCGGGAGGCTACTTCGCGATGGCGGGTTTTGCGAGCATCGTTTCCAGTTCGCTCATGCCGTGGACGATTTCTTTTTCCAAGTCCGCGAGCCGGGCGAGGATTTCGCCCGGCGGGCGGTGCGCGACTTCCGCGTGGACGACTTCTTTGTAGCGGTTGAGCGAGAGGTCGTAGCCCTGCGCGGCGAGGTCGGCCCGGGGCACGCAGAAGCTTTGCGCGGTGCGCGGGTTCTGGCGCTCGGCGCGGTCGCGCTGCGTCCAGCGGGCGAGGATGTCGGGCAGGTTGTTCTTTGCGCGGTCGTCGGCGGTGAGGGCGGCTTTCGGCACGGGGCCGAGCTTTTCCTCGGGCAGCAGGGGCGTGAGTTTGTCATCCAGGCTCCAGCCGTCGGCCTCCACGTCGTAGAACCAGACGTAATCGGTGCCGCCGGAGTTGGTTTTGGTAAAGAGGAGGATGGCGGTGGAGACGCCGGCGTAGGGCTTGAACACGCCGCCGGGCAGCGAGATGACGGCGTCGAGTTTCTGTTCCTCAACGAGGATGCGGCGCAGGGTCTTGTGCGCGTTGGACGAGCCGAAGAGGACGCCGTCGGGCACGATGACGGCGGCGCGTCCGCCGGGCTTGAGCAGGCGCAGGTAGAGGGCGAGGAAGAGCAGTTCGGTCTTCTTGGTCTTCACAACCTGGAGCAGATCCTTGGCGCAGTTCTCGTAGTCGAGCGACCCGGCGAAGGGGGAGTTTGCGGTGATGAGCGTGTATTTTTCCACCTCGTCGGCGTGGTCCTGCGCGAGGGAATCGCGGTAGCGGACGTCGGGGTTCTCCACGCCGTGCAGGAGCATGTTCATGCTGCCGATGCGGAGCATGGTGGTGTCGAAGTCGAAGGCGTGGAAGAGGCCGTGGTGGAAGTGGTGCCTGAGTTTCGGGTCGCGGAAGATTTCCGGGTGGTGCCTGCGGAGATATTCACCGACCGCCACGGGAAACCGCAGGTGCCGCTGGCGGGATCGCACATGATGTCCGTGGGCACGGGGCGCACGAGTTCCACCATGAGCTGAACGATGTGGCGCGGGGTGCGGAACTGGCCGTTCTGCCCGGCGCTGGCGATCTTCCCGAGCATGTATTCGTAGAGGTCGCCCTTGGTGTCGCGGTCCTCCATCGGCACGCCGTCAATCATGGCCACGACCTTGGCGAGGAGCGCGGGCGTGGGGATGGTGAAGCGCGCGTCCTTCATGTGATGCGCGTAGGTGGAGCCGTCGCCGCCGAGGGTGCGGAGGAAGGGGAAGACGTGTTGGTCCACGACCTCGAACATTTCCTTGGCCTCGAAATGCTTGAAGCGTGACCAGCGCAGATCGTCGTAGGCGCGGCCCTTGGGGTCTTTGCCTTCGGGGAAGATGCGGCGTTCGAGTTTCTTCAGCTTCAGGCGGGCGGCTTTGTTTTCCTCCAGCGTGTGCAGGTCATCGAGGCGCTTGAGGAAAAGCAGGTAGGTGATCTGCTCGATGACTTCGAGGGGATTGGAAATGCCGCCGGTCCAGAAGGCATTCCAGAGTGCGTCAACTTTGCTGCGAATTTCACCGGTGAGCATGGGGCGCGGAGCATCGGGGCACCGCCGCAGACCGGCGAGGAAAGAGCCGGACAAGTCCGAGCCCCCTGCAAAATTCCGCGGATGAGGCAGAGGGAGAACAGCGGGAAACTGGAAGGTGTAGCCATCATCGTAGCCGCGCTTGTAAAAGCGCGGGCTGATTTTCTCCGCAGAGCGCGCGGAGAATCGCGTCGTCAAAGTGCCCGCGCTCTAACGAGCGCGGCTACTTTTGCTTCACGCCCACGCGCGGGCAGAGCGTCGCGATCTCGCACTGTGCGCAGTCCGGCTTGCGCGCGTCGCAGCGGCGGCGGCCGTGCCAGATGAGCCAGTGGCTGAACACGGCCCACTGCTCGCATGGGACGAGGCGCATCATGTCCTGCTCGATTTTTTCCGGCGTGGTCTCGCGCGTAAGGCCGAGGCGCGCGGTGAGGCGCTGGACGTGCGTGTCCACGACCACGCCCACATTGAGCCCGAATGCATTCCCTAGCACGACGTTCGCGGTCTTGCGGCCGACGCCTGCGAGCGCCGTGAGTTCGTCCATCGTGCGCGGCACCTCGCCGCCGTGGCGCTCCACGAGCGCGGTGCAGCAGGCCTTGATGTTCTTCGCCTTTGCTCGGAAAAATCCCGTGGTGTGGACGATTTCCTCGAGCTGCTCCTGCGGCAGCGCGACGAAGTCGGCGGCGGATTTGCACACGCGGAAAAGTTCCTTCGTCACGATGTTCACGCGCTTGTCCGTGCATTGCGCACTGAGAATCGTGGCGATGAGAAGCTCGAGCGGCGTCGAGTAGTCGAGTTCGCAATGCGCCTGCGGATACGTGCGCGCGAGGGCCGCGAGGATTTCCTGCGCGCGTGCGGCCCGCGCGGCGGCGGTTTCCCGCGCCATGCCTACTTCTTCGGGGCCATGGCCTCGAGCGCCGCGGCCTTCTGCTTCGCCTCGGCGGCCTTGGCGTCTTCCGGGTACTGCTCGGCGATCGCCTTGTAGTATTCGACTGCGCGCTTGCGCTTTTCGTCGCGGAGGACGGTGCGTTCCTCCTCGGCCTTCTCCTCCTCGCTCTTCTCGCCGCACGACGTGAAAAGTAGCGCCGTGCAGAGCGCGGGGAGGATGGTGAAATTGCGAAACATGGAGCGTGGGTGAATCAACTGCCGGAGCGACGACGCGGCGGGTGTTTTCCCTACCCGCCCGCGCGTGCCAAGCTATTTCTGCGGCGCGCCCGCCGACACGGACTTCGCCGCCACCGGTTTCGGCTCCTTGGCCGTGCCAGCGACCGGGTCGATGGTGCCGGGCGCCGACACGGACTTCGCCGCCACCGGTTTCGGCTCGGCTGGTTTCTCGTCGTCGGGCTTCGTGTCGCCGGGTTTTGTGTCCGCCGGTTTCTCCGTGGCCTTCGACGCCTTGAGCTCGGCGGCGCGGGCTTCGGCGGCATCGCGGCGTTCCTTCTTCGTCTTCACCGGGTAGCCGGCCTCGCCGCGCGCCTGCTTCTCGGAAAGCTCCGCGGCCTTCCACAATCCCGCAGATGCGATCTTCGGTGCGCTCGCATAACGGTCCTGGATCTTCGCGTAGGTCTCGATCGCGCTGTCGAAATCCTTCTTCGCCTCCTGAATCCTGCCGATGAGAAAGAGCGCCTTGGCCTGAAGCTCAAAGCTCTTCCCGGTCTGTGTGTTCACGATTTTCGAGAGCCGCTGGACGTAGTCCTCCTTCACCTGCCCGGTCTGCTCGAATTCGCCGAGAATCACGCCGTAATCCGCCTCGAGCGCCTTCGAGGATTTCGGGAACTTCGTCTTCAGCTCCGAGAATTTCGCCCCTGCCTCCGTGGCCTTGCCCTGCTCCTGCAGCAGCTTCGCCTCCCAGAAATGCGCCACAGCCTGCGCGTCGAGCACTGCGCGCGGAATCTTCGCGGTGTCGTCCTTGTCGTTCAGCGGATATTCCTGCCGGATGCGTGCGACGTTATTCGTGATCTCGTCGTTCCGCTTCGCATTGAAAAGCCCGCCGAGGTAGCGGTCGAAATCCGACGGCGTGAACGTGGCCGCGATCCGTTCGTTCCCGTCCGGGTCCTTCGCCGTCGGCGATTTCGGCACCGCGCGGAATGCGTCGTCCATCATCTTGAACGTGCGCTTCGGATCGTTTTCGTAAAGGAACGACGCAAGCGCCATGTCAATCTTCGCCGTCACCAGCGGCGTCTTGCCGTATTCCGCGGAGAGCTTCTTGAAATATTCCTCCACCTGCGCCGTGTCCGTCTTCTGAGCCTTGCGCTTCGCATTCTGGATCGTCACGAGCCGATCGAGCGCCTCGGCGATCTTCTCGCTCTCGGGGTAGTCCTTCAGTATCCGCTCCACCGCGGACGTCACACCGTCCACACATTTCTGCCACGTCTCCTTCTGAGCAGGGTTCAGGCTCAGGTAGATTGGCTTCGGCATTTCCTTCAGCCAGACGCCGGAGAGCTTCAGCAGCGATCCGTCGCCGCGACGCTGCGGGAGTTTGTTCGTGAGTTCATACTCCACGTAGTCGAGCAGCTTCCTCGATCCGGTCTCCACGTCCGGTCCCTTCTTCGGATTGAGCGCGCCGGAGAAGAGGAATTCCGCCATGTTGTTGTAGGCAAAGTACACATTCTCGTGCTTCGGATACTTCGTCACGAATTCCTCCATGATCTTCAGCGCACCCTCGTAGTCCTTCGTCTCGTGGAGTACGTCGAACACCTTGAAGTAAGCGCTCGGAGCCTGCTCGCTCTCGGGATACGCCTCATACACTTTCTTCCACGCCTCGATCGCCTTGTCCCGCTGGTTCGCAGCGAGGTATGCCGTGCCGAGGAGGTACTGCGCCTGCGGGAGGTTCGTCTTCGTGCTCGTGCTCACGCCCTCCTTCTCGGTGAAGCGCGCGATGAATCCCGCGAGTTCGGTGATCGCCTTCTGCGGTTCGCGCCCGCCGAGGATCTGGCACGTCGCGAACCACGCGTCCTCCGCCTGCGGGCTCACCGGATGTCTGTCGCGCAGCCTCTTGAATGTCGCGATCGCGCCGTCGTACATCGCCGCGTCGCCCTTCTCGCGGCCCTGCGCCTGCTGGATGCTCCCCTTCACCATCAGCGTCTGCGCCTCGATCTCCGCCTTCGGATTCGTCGCGAGCAGATTGTCGGAAAGGTCGAGCGCCTTCGTGAAGTCGCCCCTTTTCAGCGCCGTCGCGGTGAGGATCTGCATCGCCTCGGTCGTGAAGCGCCAGTCCTTGTAGTCCTCCTGCCCCTCGGCCACGACCTTCTCGGCCTGGTCCGGGTCGCCCTGCTCCGCGAGCGAGTTTGCCACGAGCAATGCGAGATTGTCGCCGGCCGCGTTGCCCTTGAAATCCTTGCGGAAATCCCGGTACGTCTCCAGCGCCCTCGCCGCCAGCTTCGGCAGCGCGGCCGCTACGGCGGTCCGCACGGCAGGCTCGGTGTCGCGTGCCTTCGCCTTCGCGTTCAGCTCGGCAAACTGCTCCGCGTACGTGAGGCACAGCAGCGACGCGAGCGTGGCCTGGCCGTCCTTGTCCTTTTCAAAAAGCTCGGGCCGCGTGAGCAGCACCCGCATCAGCGTGCGCGCCTCGTCCGTC
>BJFP01000134.1 GCA_014189875.1 Verrucomicrobiota bacterium
GGAAATGCAGCGCTTGCGCCGACACGCGACTTCCCTTTTTCTCCCGGGAAGCAACGCACCGACCTTTCGCACCTGCTCCACATCTCGCGCCAGTTCCAGATCCACGGAGAGATCCTCCACGCGGAGCAATGCAAGGTCGGGCACATCAACGAGACCTACACGGCGACCTACGACCAGGGCGGCACGCAGGTGCGCTACATCCACCAGCGGATCAACCACGGGGTGTTCAAGAACCCCGCGGACGTGATGGACAACCTCAGGCGCGTGACCACGCATCCGCGCCGCGCACTCACGGTGGTTCCGACGAATGGCGGCGCGTCATGTTTCAAAACCGCCGACGGCGAATACTGGCGCACGTTTGTGTTCATCGAACGCGTGCGGACGTTTGAGGCGGTGGAGACCGTGGCGCAGGCGTTCGAGGCGGGGCGCGCGTTTGGCGAATTCCAGGGCGTGCTCGTGAGTCTCCTCGATCGCTGCCGCACACAGTCCCGGCTCGTCGAGAGCATCGCGTGGCAGGAGGAGGCGATGCAGAGATTTGCGGACGGGGTGTGAAGCTGCGCGTGGTGAAAATGTTTCGCCTCGCCGATTGCCGCGCGTAGCTTGCACGCATGTCCATCGCAACCAAGACCGGCGACGGCGGCACGACCGCCCTGATGTTTAACCGACGCGTGTCGAAGAGCGACATCCGCGTCGCGACGTATGGCGCGTGCGATGAGCTGAACGTCGCCATCGGCATGGCACGCGCGTGGAACGACGACGCATTCATCACGCAGCCGCTCGAGGACATCCAAAAGGAACTCGTGACGCTCATGGGCGAACTCGCCGTCGCCGAGGACGACCGCGCGCGTTACGTGGAAAAAGGATACAAGCTCGTCGGCCCCGAGATGGCGGCGCGACTGACCGCGCTCGTGGACGACCTCGAAAAAAATCACAAGATCAGCTTCAAGCACTGGGCCACGCCGGGTTCGACGAAAGGCAGCGTGATGCTCGATGGAATGCGCGTCGCGTGCCGCCGCGCCGAGCGCGCTGTGTGCATGATGCGCGAGGCAGGCTTCCCCGTGAGCGACGCAATCGTGCATTATCTCAACCGCCTCTCCGACCTCGCGTGGCTCTACGCGCGCTATGTGGAGACGAAAGCTGGTGTCGCGTAGAACTGAGGAAAATAGACGCGGAGACGCGGAGAAAGCCGAAGATGACATTCTAAAAAGACCCTGCTCGATTCGCTGCGTCTTCGCGTCTCCGCGTTTTCAAAATATGCCTCCTTCCAAACCTGAGATGCCCAAGAGATTCTTCCCGGGTGCGTTTTCCACTTTGCCAGACATGAAAATCACAGCACCCCTGCTTTGCGTTCTCGCCGCGACACGATTGTTCGCCGACGACGCGCCGGACTTCAGCCGCGACGTGCGGCCGATCCTCTCGCAGCACTGTTTCAAATGCCACGGGCCGGATGACAAGACGCGCAAGGGCGGACTGCGGCTCGACCTCCGCGACTCCGCGACGAAGGAGGCGAAGTCCGGCGCGGTTGCGCTCGTGCCGGGACAGCCGGACAAGAGCGAACTGGTCGTGCGTATCTTCTCCACCGACGAAGACGAACTGATGCCGCCGCCATCCGTGAAACGCACGCTCACGCCTGAGCAGAAGGATACGCTGCGCCGATGGGTCGCCGCGGGCGCGGAGTATCAGCAGCATTGGGCGTTTGTGAAACCGAAGCAGGCGAAGGTGCCGGATGTGAGTGCTCAGTTATCAGTGCTCAGTGCTCAGTCGAAGCAGCACGTGCAGAGCGAAAAACTGAGCACTGAGCACTGGGCACTGAGCACTAATCCCATAGACGCATTCATCCTCAAGCGCCTGCTCGAAGCGAACCTCGCGCCTTCGCCTGAAGCCGATCCCGCCACGCTCTGCCGCCGAATTTACCTCGACCTCGTGGGCATCCCGCCGACGCCGCAGGAACAGGACGACTTCCTCAAATCAGCAATCCGCAATCGGCAATCAGCAATCGAAACGCTCGCCGACAGGCTGCTCTCCTCGCCGCGCTACGGCGAACGCTGGGCGCGCAAGTGGCTCGACCTCGCGCGCTATGCGGACACGAACGGCTACGAGAAAGATCGCCCGCGGACGATCTGGCCGTATCGCGACTGGGTCATCAATGCGCTGAACGCCGACAAGCCGTTCGATCAATTCACGGTCGAGCAAATCGCGGGAGACATGCTCCCTGGCTCGACGCTCGATCAGAAAATCGCGACCGGCTTCCACCGCAACACGATGCTCAACGAAGAGGGCGGCATTGATCCGAACGAGTTCCGCTTCCACGCGATGACGGACCGCGTCGCGACGACGGGCGCGACGTGGCTCGGCCTCACGCTCGGCTGCGCGCAGTGCCACACGCACAAGTTCGACCCGCTCACGCACCGCGAATATTTTCAGCTCATGGCGTTCATGAACAACGCCGACGAGCCGGACATTGATCTCCCGCAAGCGGACACGGAGGAGCAGCAGAAAAAGAACACCGCGCTCGCTGCAAAACTGCTCGCGGAGCTGCCGGAAAAATGGGCGGCGAAGCATGCTCCGAAACTCGTCGAAAATTCCGAAGCGCAGCCGCAAGCGTCGTCGCCCGATTCCAAGCCGACGCCGAAGCCCACGCTCGATGAAAAATTTGCCGAATGGCTCGCACGCGAACGCGCGCGAACGGTGCAGTGGCAGCCGCTGCGTCCGGCGTCCGCGAAATCGAACATGCCGCTGCTCACCATCGAGCCGGATGCGTCGGTCTTTCGCAGTGGCGACATCTCGAAGTCCGACACCTACGAGCTGCATTTCCGCGACGTGCCCGCAGGCGTGACGGCAATCCGGCTCGAAGCGCTGCCCGACCCGCGCCTGCCCGCGCACGGCCCAGGCATGGCGTTTTACGAGGGGCCGAAGGGCGACTTTTTCGTCGCTGAATTCACGCTGCACGCCGACGGGCAGCCGGTGAAATTTAGCGGCGCGACCGGGAGCTACTCGAAGAATAATTTCGGCAGCACCCCCACCACCGCCGCGCTGATGCTCGACGGCGATCCGCAGACCGGATGGAGCACCGCGGGCCGCATGGGCGAGCGTCACACCGCCGTGCTAACGCTCCGCTCGCCCGCGGCCGCTATTTCTTCAGGAGGCGACTGGACCGTGAAGCTCGCGATGGGCCGCCACTACGCGTGCAGCCTTGGCCGCTTCCGGATCTCGATCACGACAGACGCGCGCCCCGCGGTCGCGCGCGATCTGCCCTCCGAAACCGAATCACTCCTCGCGTTGCCGGATGAAAAACTCACCGCCGCGCAGCGCGTGCGGCTGCGCGAGGAATTCCTGCTTTCGCTTCCTGAACTGAAGGACGAGGCCTCACGCATCCGCACGCTGCGCAAGCCTGTGCGACCGCCGGCCACGCTCGGATTCCGCGAGCGTCCGCCGGAAAATCCGCGCCCGACTTTCATCCACAACCGTGGCGAATATCTCCAGCCGACGGAGCCGGTCACGCCCGGTGTTCCCGCATTTCTGAATCCGATCGCCGGGAATGCTAAGCCCGACCGCCTCGCACTCGCGCGCTGGCTCGTTTCGCCGGAAAATCCGCTCACCTCCCGCGTGATCGTGAACCGGCAGTGGGCCGCATTTTTCGGCCGCGGCATCGTGAAGACCACGGAGGATTTCGGCTACCAGGGCGAGGTGCCGACGCATCCCGAACTGCTCGACTGGCTAGCGGTGGAATTTGTGAAGCAGGGCTGGTCGCTGAAGAAGCTGCACCGGCTCATCGTCACGAGCGCGACGTATCGGCAAAGTTCAGTGCTCAGTGCTCAGAAGTCAGTGCTCAGTATTCCGAAATCGGGTGCTGGTGATCAGAAACAGGGAACCGCATCAGGCGTTCCACTGAGCACTGGGCACTGGGCACTGAGCACTGATCCCGACGCCCGCCTGCTCTCGCGCTTCCCGCGCACGCGGCTCGATGCCGAGATCATCCGCGATGCCGCGCTCGCATCGGGCGGACTGCTTGTGGAGAAAATCGGCGGCCCGAGCGTGCGCCCTCCGCAGCCGGAAGGCGTGACGGAAGCAGCTTACGGCGGCGGCTGGACACCGAGCACCGGGCCGGACCGCTGGCGGCGCAGCCTCTACACGTTCAGCAAGCGCACCGCGCCCTTCGCGCTTTACAACACCTTCGACGGCCCGACCGGCGAGGCGTGCATCCCGCGCCGCGACGTGTCGAACACGCCGCTCCAGGCGCTCACTCTGCTGAACGACATCGTCTTCACGGAGGCCGCGCAGTCATTTGGAAAAATCCTCGCCGGGCGCAATGCGAGCGACGCGGAGAAGCTGGACGAGGCATTCCGCCGCATCGTCTGCCGCAAGCCCGCAGACGACGAGCGCGCCACGCTGCTGAAATTTTTCCAGACGCAGCGCGCGAGGCTCACCGATGGAAAGCCGTCCGCGGACGCCGCCTCGTGGAGCGCACTCGTGCGCGCACTTTTCAGCCTCGACGAGGTCGTGACGAAAGGCTGACGCACCTTCGCATCAGCGCCGCATCGCGACCTTCAGATCGCTGGCGTAGCTCGGGTTGATCTCGAAGAGTTCCGCCGGCATTTCCTCCAACGTCACGCGCTCCTTCATCGTCGGGGTCTCGAGGTAGCCGATGTCGAGCAGCGTGTTCAGCAGGTCGCAGAGGTCCTCGGTTTCGATGTTTGTGCGCTCCTGAATCTCCGCGCCAGAGACGCCGAGACCGAAGCCAATCGTGCGCATGACGCCGAGTTCGCGTCCGTTGAGTTTGATTTCGCGGGCCATGGGTCGGATGGGTGTCGCTTTCTCACAAGCACGTTCCGTCCCCGGCCCGCGGCGATTTTTGCCGATCGGCGCCGGCGAGCCCGGGCAACCGCATCAAAAAAGCGCGGTCTTTGTGACCGGGGAAGCACACCGGCGGGACGGTTGATGCGCCCGTCCCGTCACGTGTCGGCCTTCTCGTAGTGCCGAGTCTTCAAGCCCCAGGCGATGAACGCCGCGCCGATCCCATACATGAACAGCGAGAGGAACTGCCCCGCGGAAAACGATCCGACGGCCCACGCGGGATCCGGTTCACGGAAGGTCTCGGCGACGATCCGCGTCGTGGCGTAGAGGATGAAAAAGGATCCCGTGAGCACGCCGCGCGGCATGCGGCAGCGCGTGCGCATGAGCCACAGGACGGTGAACATGAGCGCGCCTTCGAGCAGCGCCTCGTAGAGCTGCGAGGGGTGGCGGGGAGTGAGGAATTCCGCGAGCACGCGGTTCGTCTCCGCGTCGCGCGGGATGGTCTCCACGATTTCCACGATGGGACGTTGCAGCGCCTCGGCGACTTTCGGTGCGATGTCTTCGCGGCCGATCGGCGTATCGAGCAGTTCGCGCGGAAACTGCACGGCCCACGGGCACGATGCGGTTGCGGGTTTGCCGATGAGTTCGCCGTTGATGAAATTTGCGCAGCGCACAAGGAAGAGCCCGGTGGTCGCGACGACACACAGCGTGTCGCCGATGCTCGTCCACGAGACCTTCCATTTCCGCGAGAGCACGAATGTGACGGCGACCAGGCCGAGGATTCCGCCGTGGCTCGCCATGCCGCCTTTCCACACCTCGAACATCCACCACGGATTTTCATGCGGCTCCTTGAAGCCGTAAAAAATGATCCACCCGATGCGTCCGCCAACGAGGACTCCGAACAGGCCGCACCATGTGATGAAGTCGGCGACTTTTTCCGGGGCGATATCCGTGTAGCGGCGCCGCGCGAGGTGGCGGTAGAGCCAGAATCCGGTGAGCGCGGCGAGCACGTATGAGAGGCCGTACCAGCGCGGCCCGTAGCCGTGGATGCTGAAGACGAACGGGCCGAATGAGTGGAGAAATGTCGCGAGCACGCGAGGCTTCTGCCACAGCGCGGCGGAGTGTGTCAGCGACTTTGCGCGCGGCTCACTTCGCCAGCTTGAGATTCGCCGGCACGGTTGCGAGCGCATCGGCTCTCAGCGGGACTGCCGCGGAGACTGCGGGCGCAGGCGCGGGTGTTGCAACAGCGGCGGCGGGAGCAGGAGTGTGCCCCGGCTTTTTCAGGTGTTCGTCTTCCGGCGCGAGCTTGAAGGAATGCGGGCCTTGGTCGTCCTGGCCGAGCGTCTTCTTCAAGCGGTCGAGCGCCTGCCGCATCTTCGTCTTGTTCACGGCGAGGAGCATCGCGGTCTCCTCGGTGATCTTCTTTTCCGCGTAGGCCTCGCACAGGCTGCCCTCGAAGGTGACCCAGCCTTCGGGCTTCGACTGCGTGATGATGTCGTGCAGGCTGCGCACATCGTTTTCACCGAGCTGGATTGCCTCGCGCGAACGCATGTTGCTGCCCATGATTTCCGGGATCATCACGCGGCCGCCGCCGATCTTCGGCGCGAGGCGCTGGCTCACGACCCAGCGCAGCGTCTCGGCGAGGCGCTCGCGCACCTGCGATTCCTCCTCCTTGCTGAACATGCCGAGCACGCGGTTGATGGACTGCGTGGCGCTGATCGTGTGCAGCGTGGAAAAAACGGTGTGTCCCGTTTCCGCGGCGGTGAGCGCGATCTCCATCGTCTCGCGGTCGCGGATTTCGCCGACGAGGATCACCTTCGGCGCCTGGCGCAGCGCGGCGCGCAGGCCCAGCGCGAAGGAGGAAAAATCCTTGCCCATCTCGCGCTGGCAGAAGGTCGCCGCCTTGTGCGGGTGCATGAATTCCACGGGATCTTCGAGCGTGACGATGTGCATGGCGTGCTCCTCGTTCAGCCCGTTCAGCATCGCGGCGAGCGTGGTCGTCTTGCCGCTGCCGGTCGCGCCGGTCACGAAGACGAGGCCGTTTTTCTCGGCGATGATTTTTTTGAAGACGGGCGCGAGCTTCAGATCGTCCATCGTCGGGATCTTCGTGTTCAGCTTGCGCAAAACCATGGCGAAGGTGCCCCTCTGCTTGAAGACATTCACACGGAAGCGCGCGAGGCCCTCGACGAAATACGAGCAGTCGCACGAACCCGAGTTGCGCAGATCGTCGAGCAGGCGCTGGCTCGTGCCGACGAGCGAATGCGCGAGCCCCTCGGTCTGCTGTGCGGTGAATGCGGGCGAAAATTTCGTGCCGTCCACGGCGGTGAGCTTGCCGAAATTTTCCACCTGCGGCGGACGCCCGACCATGAAGAACAGATCGCTCACGCCCTCGCCCATGCCGAGCATCGTCCGGAGCAGATCGTCAATCGGCAGCGGCGGCACGGAAAAAATCGGCGCGCGCGGATCGCCGATGCCGGACACGACAGGCGCCTGCGCCTGCGCGGGTGCGGGTGGCGCGTAGCTGACTGGCGGAGCGACCGGTGCATGTGCGGGAGCGGGAGCTGGCGTGTTTTGAATGGGCACGCGGATCGTCCGGTCGGCAGGCGCAGGGATCGGTGTCTGGACTTGCGAGACGGGCGGGGACAGGTGGGCCCGGTCAGTCGTGGTTCCGTTGGTTGCGGCGCTCGTGGGCGCCCCGATGAGTTTTCCGTTCTTGTCGTAGAGTGGCATGGTTGGCGGCGGTTGCGATTGCAGGTTCCATGCCTCTGGGGATGATTGAGAGTTGAGAGGACGTTCAGATTTTCCATCCTCTCAACTTTCAACTCTCAACCTGCCGGAGAAAGTGGTTGCCAAGCGGACTTCGACCGCTACTTTCCGCGCCCCATGCCAAGATCCATCGCACGTCGTAAGACGAAAAAATCAGCCGCAAAGCGGTTCAAAATGACCGCCACGGGGAAGATCATGCGTCGTAAGCCGGGTCTTCGCCATCTCGCTTCAAGCAAGAGTTCCAAGCGCAAGCGCAAGCTTGGCAAGGACGGCGAGGTCCACAAGACCATGATGCCTCGCATCAAAGAGTGCATCCCGTTCGCGTAAGCGAACGCCTGCCCGCCTAGGCGGGCAGGGCACACCGGTTCGGGCGCCTGCCTCCCAAAAATAGGGAGGCTCATCGGAAGGCGAGGCAGCCCGGCCATTCACCACAACACCAACAGCCGTCCGAATAAAAACAAACCAACACCATGCCAAGAGCCACTAATGCTCCCGCGTCGCGCGAGCGCCGCAAAAAAGTCCTCGATGCCGCCAAAGGCTTCCGCGGACGCCGTTCCAAACTGTTCCGCTACGCGAAGAACGCCGTGATGAAAGCCCAGTATTGGGCGTTCCGCGACCGCAAGACGCGCAAGCGCATGTTTGGCAAACTTTGGAACCAGCGCATCAACGCCGCCGCGCGCGCAAACGGCCTGACCTACAGCCGGTTCATGGAGGGCATCAAGGCCGCCGGAATCACGCTCGACCGCAAGGTCATCTCGGGACTCGCGTATGAGGACGAAGCCGCCTTCAAGGTGCTCGTCGAAAAGGCGAAGGCCGCTCTCGCCAGCAAGCCCGGCGTGACGCTCCCGAAGGCCGCGTAACCCGCGCAACAGCCACTTTCACAAAACCCCGGATGTCCGAAAGGCGTCCGGGGTTTTTGCTTTCGATTGAAAAAATGCGCGTGCGGGAAAGCATCCGCGCGGATTGCCCCTCCCCCTCCATGAACCTAAATCCGGCGATGGGATGTCGCGCAAAGACGCAAAGAAGAAGCAGATGCAGACAAGCAGGCATTCACCCACCGGGTGAGTGCGAACCAATGCGCATCTCTTTGCGTCTCTGCGCCTTTGCGCGACATCCGCTCCTCCCATCGCCGGATTTTGGATTATGGCTGGCCATGCGCTCGCGATTGCGGATGGATTTCCCGATGCGCGGATCATCGGCGTGGAGCCGGAATGTGCGGATGATTTCTGCCGCTCGCTGGCGGCGGGGAAGCGCGTGCGTCTCGAAAGGCCGGAGAGCATCTGCGACGGTCTGCGTTCGTACGATGTCGGCGAGCACAACTGGCCGATCCTCCAGCGGCACGTGTCCGCGGCAGTGGCGATCCCGGACCGCGTGACGCAGCAGGCGATGAAGTGGATCTATGAAAAGCACGGCCTGCGCACCGAGCCCTCCGGCGCGGTCACGACCGCAGCCGTGCTGAGCCGCGCGGTGGCGCTCGACGGCGAAGGCGACGTGGTGCTCGTCCTCAGCGGAGGCAACGCGGACGAACCGGCGTTCCGCGATTGGATCGCGGCGGTGTGATCCCGAAGAAACGCTCCGATCACCAATCCGCAATTCCAGAGTGCCCGCCTCCTTCCGTCGTCGGCTACGATCTCGTTGCGCGGGCGGGTGCACCGTGGCAGCATCCTCCCCATGAGCTCACTCACCACCGCGCCCATGGATCCCAAGGAACTGCGCCCGCTCCTCCATGCCGAGGTGGACAGGTTGCGCGATGAAAACCTGCTCGTCCTGCACCGCGTCGCACTGGAACTCGAACTCGATGAAGTCACTGAGCGGCTCAATGAAGGCTTCGATGCAGACCGCGCCGCAGGCAAACTCGCGCGCCTCCCCGAGATCATCCGCGAGGCCCGCGCCGCGCTCCGCACACGGCAGGCGCCGTGATCGTCGTGCTGGACACGAACGCCCTGTTCCAAGTCTTCGGCGTCGCCTCTCCCCTCGCAGCCATCCGGGAGGCACTGCGGCATGGCCGTCTCCGCCTCGCCGTCTCCACATCCGTCCTGCTCGAATACGAGGAAGTCATCCGGCGCTATTCAGGCTCCGCCCGATGGGAGGATGTCTGGCGTTTCCTCACCGCGATTGATGTGCTCCACGGCACCATCCACCACATCGGCCCGCGCTACCGCTTCCACACCATCACCGGCGATCCGGACGACGACGCCTTTGCCGATTGCGCCATCGCGGCAAATGCGGACTTCATCATCACCTCCGATCATCATTTCAAGGCCCTGATCGGCTCCGGGTACCGCCCGCAGCCGATCACACCGGAAGACTTCATCTGGCTCCATCTGGCCGGGGTCTGAAAACGCAACTATCAGTCTGTCCCTCGTCCCCGAAGAAGAAGTTATACCCAGATTGCGACCGACGCCCTGCCCCAACACACGCCCACTCCGCCATGAGTCAAAGCGAACTTAGGGGTTCGGCGTTGCGCCTCCGTGTGGAAAGCGTAGCCACGCCAAAGGACACTCCGCCAGCGACAATCACAAGGAAACTCTGGACCACTAAGCGGCTGGTGTCGATGGCAACGCCATGCAGATAACTGCTCTGACGGGCACTCGGCGGGGCAAAGATGAGTGCGTAGCCAGCAGGGTTGCGAACCGGACTGATGCCCTGCGTCTGAAAGGTGTAAACCCAGGGCGGAAACAACAAGTTGATGATAAGTGCAACGCCCGCGAGCGATGGAGTAATTGTCTGACTCTTGTTCATGTGCATTCGGCCGATGCCCATGGGTGTGAGCAGTTTGATGAATGACATTGAGTTAGCCTGCCTCTTACTGCCGCGCGGCAAGGGGTAGGTGCGGTTCTGATATTCGGCGGCATCAGTGCTATTGCTCGGGGTTGACGGAAGACATGGCGGGGCTTCCGCGGGAAATACAGCCATCTCGGCAGACGATTTGTCTTGCATTTGGAAGGGCGAAAAATAAAAGTTTTTATGGCCGTTATAAATCGCTTAGCTTCACCCGCATCCACTTCCGTCGGCACCGAGATCTTCGAGCCCCTCTTATTAGGTGTCGAGACCCTGCCAAGCTATCGCAAATGCATTAAGTGTCGCGATGAAGTGTGGCTTCA